>JBEIVK010000179.1:0-7092 GCA_040373935.1 Alphaproteobacteria bacterium | reverse complement strand
CGATCCCCAGGGTGAATGGCGATCAACGCCGCGGCGCACGGCTGTGACGCCACGGTCGCTCGTGCTCGGCGCCGGCGGCGAGGCCCTCGTGCTTTCGTCCTCGTCCCCCGGCTCTCTTGGGGTGGCGGCATGAGCCCCGACCCTGACCCGCGTGGCGTTTTCGATGGCGCGCCGCCTGGGCCATCGTACTCTGTCCCCCCCGCCCCGGTTGACACCGACCGGCACGATAAACCCCCCAGGCGAACCGGAGCGAGAGGAAGGCGATGTCGGAAGCGGATGAGCGGAGCGAGCAGGATGGCGGCCAGCGTGGTCGGCCTGGTCGTCGAAGCGTGCAGGACCGGCACAACGCGGTGCTCGAGGTGCTGCAGGGCAAGGCCACGGTCGACCAGGTGGCGCGGCGTCTGGGCGTGCGCCCGGAGACGGTCGTGGGGTGGAGAGAGGCTGCGCTGGAGGGCATGACGGCGGCGCTGCAGCGAGGGGACGGCCCCAGCGCCCGGGAGCGCGAGTTGGAGCTGGAGAACGGCACCCTGCGCGACGCGCTCACGCGCAGCGCCATGCAGGTCGAGCTGCTGCAGCGGGAGTTGGGCATCCCCGCACGGGGCCCTTCTCCGCGCAGGAGGTCGCGGCGATGAGCTCCTCGACCTCCTGCGGTGAGGCGTCGGTGGCCCTGCTGGCCCAGACCTTCGGCCTGTCTCGGCAGGCCGTCTACGCCGCCCGGGCCGCACGACAGGCAGCCGCCCGGACCGCCGGCCTGGCGCATGGCGACCGTCCCACGACGGCTCCGGCCGCGCCACCCAAGAGCCGTGGGGTCCCTGTCGAGACGCTCGTGGACGCCATCACCTCCATCGTCGAGCAGCAGCCCGCCTGGGGGGTTCGGAAGGTCTGGGCCGTGCTGCGCCGCCAGGGCCTCCACGTGGGCCGCAGGCGCGTTCACGCGCTGATGAAGGCCGCTGGCCTGGTGCTGCCCCGCGACAGCGAAGGGCCCCGTGATCCCGCCCCTCGCGGTCATGTCACCACCCCGGAGCCCAACCGCCGGATCGCCGTCGACTTCACCACCGTCTGGACCGCCGAGGACGGCACGGTGGCGGTCGCCATCGGCGTCGACTGCGGCTGCCGCAGCGTGCTCGACGTCACCGCCACGAAGTCGCAGTCCTCTGGGGCCATCCTCGCCAGCGCGGACCGCGCTCTGCAGGCAGCCTTCGGCTCGCCGGCCGACGTGCCTGACGGCGCCGAGCTCCGAAGCGACCATGGCCCGCAGTACACCGGCCACGACGCCGAGGAGCTGGCCAGGGCCTGGGGGGTCGTCCACACCTTCGCCCCCGTTGGTCGCCCCACCGGCAACGCCGTCGCGGAGCGCACGATCCGCACCATGAAGGAGGAGTGCATCTGGCTGCGCGACTGGCGCAGCCTCGCTGAGCTTCAGCAGGCCCTCCAGGCCTGGGCCCGCGCCTTCAACCACGACCGTCCCCACCAGGCCCTCGGCTGGCAAACACCCGCTGAGCGTCGGGAGGAGCGTCTTGGTCCAACCCAGCGGAAGGCAGCGTGAGAACCTTGTTCTCTCGCTGTCTTCTGCTGGACACATCTCCCAGAACCTGCCCTGGGAGCGGAGGCAAGTCCAGCCGGGCCCCTCGCAGCGCGCAGCGCGAGAGGGTGGATGGGCTGGCCGAAGCGAACGGGCAGGTTCCCTCCCGACGCCACCGGGCACTACACCCGATTCGCCGCCCGGCTGGTGTCTTGACAGAAGGGGGACACTACATTGCCGGCCCCCGGGGCCCATGCCATACTGGGCGCAACGGGGAAGACCATGCAGATCGCGTCGCGCCTCTTGGGACTTTGGTTGCTGGGCATCACCCTGGGCGTGGCCCACGCAGACGTCGCCGACGATGGCGGCGGCAGCACCGACGGCACGGGAGACGACGGCACCGCGGGCGACGACGGCTCCCCGGGCGACGACGGCTCCGGCGGCGACACCGCCGCGTCCGCCGACGACGACGGCGGATGCGGCAGCAAGGACGACGCGGCCCTCACCTCCGGCGCCAGTCTGGGCCTCGGCCTCCTTCTGCTCGGCAGCCTGCGCCGCCGCCGCACCTCCCCCACCGCCTGATCTCGAGGTCGCCCATGCTCCGCTTCGCCACCCTGCTCTCCTTGTTTGCCACCCTCGGCCTCGCCCGCGCCGACGTCATCGGCGGCGGCTCCGGCGGGGACGACACCGCCAGCGACGAAGCGGAGGACGACGAGGGCTGCGGCAACAAGGCCACCGGCACCGCCGCGGCCAGCGCCGTGCTCGGCCTCTTCCTGCTCGGGGGCCTGCGCCGCCGCTCCACGCCCACCGCCTGAGCTCGGGGTCGCCCATGCTTCGCTTCGCCCTGCTGCTGTCGCTGGTCGGCCTGACCGGCATCGCCCGTGCCGATCTCATCGTCGACGACACCGGAGATTCCGGTGCCGCCTCCGGCAGCGGGGACGACGGCTGCGGCGGCAAGGCGTCCGGCGCCGCCGCCGGGAGCGCCCTGCTGGGCTTCTTCCTGCTTCGGCGCCTCCACCGCCGCCAGTGACGACGGGTGCCCCGCCGCCCGCGGTGCTGGCGGTTGGCTACGGACTCACCCTCGCCGCCTGCGCGCGGTGGCCGCTCGGCGTGTACGTCCTCACGCTCGCCGGCTTCGGCCTCGCCCATGTCCTGTGGGAGTTTCGCGTCGTCGCCGCGCGCTACGGCCCCGTCGCCGGCGCGGTGCTGCGCCAACAGGTCGGCCTCCTGCTGCTCGCCGTGATGGGGGCCCGCGCCGCCCAGGTGCTCGGCTGGGTGCCGGGCGGCACCCGCCAATCCGTCGAGCTGGGCCTGCTCATCGCGTTGGTGCTGGCGCCGCTGCCCCTTTTGTGGCGGTTTCGGGCCCGCCGCAGCGCCGCCGTCGGCATCGGCGCCGCGCTCCTGCTCGCGGGGGGCGCCGCCGCCGCGCCCGCCGGCACGCTGCTCTTCCTCGCCGTCGCGCACAACCTCACGCCCGTCGGCCTCCTCGCCGACGCCGCCCCCGCCGGATGCCGCGCGTCCACCCTCGCCCTCGCCGGGGCCGCCTTCCTGGCCGGGCCCCTGCTCGTCGCCAGCGGGCTGCCGGGCGCCCTGCTCGGGGTGGATCCCGCGGCCTCGCCCCTGCCCGCCGGCCCGCTCGCCGCGCACCTCGGCGCCTACTTCCCCGCCGCCTGGCACGCCGCCCCCTGGGCCCCCAACGCCTTCGCCGGCGTCGTGTTCGCCCAGTGCCTGCACTACGCCGCCGTGCTCCACCTGCTGCCGGCCGCCGTGGGAGATCGCCCGCCGCCGCGCTTCGTGGTCCCGGCCGTGCTCGCCGGGCTCGCCCTGTTCGCCGCCTTCTGGGCGGACTTCGCGCAGGCCCGGCAGGTCTACGGCATCGCCGCCGCCGCCCACGCTTGGGTGGAGCTGCCCGCGCTGCTGCTGGCGCTCGGCGGGCTCACCCCAGCCCGAGCGCCCGCCCCAGCCGGATGACGAGCAGGCCCAGCCCAAAAGACAGCGCGTTCGCGCAGAGGGAGAGCCCGAAGGCCCGACGCCACGGGAGCCGCAGCAGCGCCGCGTAGAGCACGGCCTCCACGGCGACCACGCTGAGCTCGACGAGCAGGGCCCGCCCGAGCCAGGGCAGGTGCGGGATCAAGGCCTGCCAGCCGTTCCAGGCGAAGGGATGGGTGAGCAGGGTGGCCGCCGCCGCCACGACCAGTGGCCGGCCCCGCCCCTCGACCGCGCCCACCACGGGCACCTCAATCGCCAGGGACAGCAGCAGGGCGCCGGCTTGCGTCACTCCTCGGCGTCCTCGTAGCCGATGGCCTCCAGCATCGCGCGGGTGGCGTCGTCCACCTCGTGCGCGAGCCCGCTGGACCCGCCCGACCACTGCAGCGGGAAGCCCTCGGGCACGACGCCGCCGACCGGCTGGGCCGGCCCGGCGGGCGGCGACCCCGGCGCGAAGAAGCGCACCGGGGCGTCCCAGGGCAGGGTGGCGAAGGCCTCCCCGGCCGCCACCGCCACCCGCGGCGCGGGCGACACCCGCAGCACCACGCCGCCGTCCACCGCGACATCGCCCGCCGCACCGGCCGTCCAGGGGCCGCCGTGCAGGGCGACCAGCTCTTGCTGGAGGCGCAGGACATCCTCTGGACGGGCGGCCGCGACATCCGTGCGCTCCGCGGGATCGGCCGCGAGGTCGAACAGCTCGGCGTGGTTGGCGGCCAGATCCCACTCCAGGCGGAGGTCTCCGCTGCGAAGGCCGAGGCGGTTGGTCTTAAAGCGCGTGGTCTCGGCGGGGAACGGCCGACCCGCGGGCGGCAACGGGCCCCCCGGCGTGAGCACCACGCCATCGGTGGCGAAGGGCGCCGCATCCAGACCGGCCCAGGCGGCCACCGTGGGCGCGAGGTCTTGGTTGCCGATGGGCGTGTCCACCACGACCCCGGCAGGCACGCCGGGCCCCGACACGATGAACGGGATGTGAAGCTGCTCGGCGTAGAGCGTGTGGGCGTGGCCCCAGCTCCCGCGCTCCAGGAACTCCTCGCCGTGGTCCGCCGTGACCACCCAGCGCAGCGGACGCCCGGCGGCCGCCGCCGCGTCGGCGATGCGCCGAAGCTGGTCGTCCACGAAGGCGATGGACTCGTCGTACTGCGCGACCTGATGCGCCATCACCGACTCGCCCGGCGGCTTTTTTTTGTAGTGCGCGTAGGTCTTGTAGCGCAGGTCGTTGTCCGTCTCGTCGTCGAAGCGGGAGGACCAGGGGGCCGGCGGGTCGTACTGATAATGCACGTCGTAGAAGTGCAAGAACAAAAAGACGGGCTGCCCCTTGGGCGCCTTGCGCCACCAGCCCAGCGCCTCGTCCACCACCTGGCGGGCGTCCAGGTCGTTGCGGAGATTGACCTTCTCGTCGTGGATACCGAAGTCCTCGAACTTGGAGAAGCCGCGGTCGAAGCCGTACATCCCCGACACGTAGAAGGTGCTGACGAAGCCGGCCGTGGCGTAGCCGGCCTCCGCGAAGGCCGCCGGCAAGAACGGGAGGGAGGCATCGAGCTTCAGCGAGTCCTCCACGATGCGGTGCCGCAGCGGGAGCTGCCCGGAGAGCATCGTCGTGTGGGCCGGCAGCGTCCACGGCGACGCGCTGCGGGCCTGGGCGTAGCGCGCGCCCTGGGCGGCCAGGCCGTCGAGGAAGGGGCTCGTGGCGCGGGCGTAGCCATACGAAGAGAGGTGGTCGGCGCGCAGGGTGTCGATGCTGACGACGATGACGTCGGGCGCGCCCGGGTCCCCGGCGGGGAGCCCCCGGGAGCAGGCGACGGCGCTGAGCGCGGCGGCGGCCAGGAGCCCCGCGCGGGCGGCGGCGGCGGGGGGCGTTGCGGGGGGCCCCACTGGCCCCCCGCCCCCGGAAGAACCCTGCGCGGAGGCCACGAAACCGAAAGCCCGGGGAAACCGCCCGAGCGGAAGCCGAACAGTCACCAGGCCCGCCATTCCGGCCAGCCGGCCGGGAGGAACCACAACACGAGAGGAATGCCGAGCGAAAGCACGAGCACAAGGAGAGGGAGCCGCCATCGCCCGCCGGCGACGCTGGCGCGGGTGCCCGCCGGGTCCACCGCGAGGATGGCGAGGCCGACCATGAGCAGCGGCTCGAGAGGCACGCGGTAGCGCGAGATGCCGGCCAGCGCGCCCACCGCGGCGAGGTGGTAGAGCAGCACGCCCGAGACGGCGAGGCCGCGGGCGCCCTGGCCCCGCAGCGTGAGCGCAGCGGCGCCGACGACCTGCACGAGCACGCCCTGAAAGGCCTGGAGCGCGATGATCAGCTCGTCGCCCCACCACGGGATGCCCTTGAAGCGGCCCCAGCGCAGGTGCCGCGTGAGCAGCGAGTGGGGGGTGGTCATCTGGGCCATGCGCAGCGGCACGCGGCGCAGGAACTCGCCGGGGTTGGCCTTGACCCACGCGACGGCCTCGGCCGTCTGGCAGGCGTCGCGCTCGGCCATCTTGCCGCGCGGGGCGCAGGGCAGGCGGCCCTTGCGGCGCTCGCGGTCGAAGGCGCGGCGGCTGAGCTTGCCGTTTCCGTAGTCGAAGGCCACCGGGTCGTAGTCGTTGTTGCCCAGGTACATCATCTGGCCGAGCGTGCGGTCCGAGAGGATGAAGGTGTCGAATTTTTGCGTGGCGTAGACGCTGTAGGGCGCGACGACCGCCGCCGTGCAGGCCGCCATGAGCCCGACCTGGGCCCACGCCTGCAGGCGGCGCCACTGCCCCCACAGCAAGCCCACCGCGAAGACCGGCAGCATGTATTGGGCGACGCCCCGGAACAAGACGCAAATGCCGACCAGCGCGCCGAGGCCGGCCGCGCCGGTGAGCGCGAGGCGACGGGCCTCGGCCGACGCGCCGTCCTCTGCTTCGGCCCCGCGCCGCGCGCGGTCCAGCATCAAAAAGACGCCGAGCAGCACCGCGCTGTAGATGACCTCGCTCCACAGCCGGATGGCGAAGAACGCTTGGTGCAGCGAGAGCGCATAGCCGAAGGCCGCCACGCGCCCGGCCGTGACCAGGGCCTCGGGCGTGGCGCCCGGGCGGGCCGCCGCAAAAACCCGCTGCGTGAGGCGGTAGAGCAGCGCCGTGACGAGGCCCGCGACCAGCACCTGCGGAATCTTGATGAGGCCCGGGTGCCCGAACAGAAAGCCCGGGATGGCCATCAACGCCGGGTAGCCCGGCGCCCACAGCCAGCCGACCGAGGACGTCATGCCCGCGCCGTCGGCCAGCCGATCCGCGAGGCGGATGTAGGTGCACTCGTCGCGCACGCACACGTCGTCGGCCCACACGGCCAACGGCACCGCCCGCAGGAGCGTCCCCACCCCCACGGCCGCCCACAGCCCACGGTCGCGCCACCAGCTCACGCCGAGCGGCGTATCGGGCCGCGCCCCGGGCCGCCACGCCCGCGCGTGGACGCGCGCCATCGGGCATGGCACACTGCCGGCGGGCAGGGAGGAGGCGGGCGATGCGGACGATCAAGGGCGGCGCGTGGGTGCTGGCGTTGTGGCTGGCGGCGGGGTGCGGGAGCAAGGGCGGCGCCGCGGCCGCGGGAGACGATGGCGGCGGCGCGG
>JBEIVK010000022.1:0-15659 GCA_040373935.1 Alphaproteobacteria bacterium | reverse complement strand
GCACGCCCCCCCGCGCCGCGCCGCCGCGCCCGCGCTTCTCCGATCCGGACCGTGTGAGCGACCCGTCGTCCACCCAGCCGTTCTTGCGGCCGCCCGCCGCCGCGCCCGACGACGCGGGGGCGGTGCGCAGGAAGCGTCCTGCGCGGCTCAAGATCACCTATCCGCGCATGGAGCAGTTGCTCGCCGAGCTTCGCGACAACGTGCGCCGGGGCGGCTGTTTCGTCAAGAACGACAAGCCGCTGTCGGTCGGGCGGGACTGCGAGATCGAGGTCCGCGCGCCCGGCCTGGACGAGCCCTTGGTCATTCCCGGTGTGGTCACCTGGTCGTCAGCAGACATGGGCAGCCTCGCGCCCGGCCAGAGCCCCGGAATGGGCATCGAGTACCGCCTGGACGACGCAGGTCGCGCCGCGGTGGAGCGCGCCCTGGGCGGCTTGTGCCCGGGCGGCTGAGGGCGGCCCCGGTCCGGTCAGACCGCGAGGCCGCCGTCGACCACCCACTCCTGCCCTGTGACGAAGCTCGCGGCGTCAGAAGCCAGGAACCGCACGACCTGCGCGATCTCCTCCGGCCGGCCGAGGCGGCGCATGGGCGTGCTCTCCACGACCGCCTCGACGATCTTCGGGTTCATCGCGCGGACCATGTCGGTGTCCACCATCCCTGGCGCGATGCAGTTGACGCGGATGTTCCGGCGACCGAGCTCTTTCGCCATGCTCTTTGCCATCGCCGCCATGCCGGCCTTGGACGCTGCATAGTTCGCCTGGCCCGCGTTGCCGCGCACCCCCGAGATGCTCGTCACCAGAACAATGCTGCCGCGGCGCGCGCGAAACATCGGCTCCGCGGCCGCGCGGCACAGGCGGAACGCGGCGCCGAGGTTGGTGTCGAGCACCGTCGACCACTCCTCGTCGGACATGCGCAGAAGCAGGCCATCCTTGTTGATGCCCGCGTTGTGGACGAGGATGTCGAGGCCGCCAAGGCCCGCCGCCGCGTCGATGAGGCGGCGGCATCCGTCTTCTGTGGAAACGTCAGCTTGGACGGCGACTCCGCCGATCTCGGTGGCCAGAGCCTCGGCGGCCTCCGCGCTGCGGTGGTAGTTCACGACGACCCGGGCCCCGCCGGCGGCGAGGCTGCGGGCGATGGCCTGGCCGATGCCGCGGCCGGCCCCCGTCACGATGGCGATTCGTCCGGACAAATCCATGGAAGCTCCGTTCAGCGGACCTGCACGGCCCGGATGTGGGGGGCGCCGGTGAGGGCGAGCACGAGGCGGTCCACCCCGAGCGCGATGCCCGCGCAGCGCGGCATGGCCGGCAAAGCGGCGTAGAAGGCGTCGTCCACCGGGTGCGGGGCGCGCCCCGCGGCGCAGCGGCGGAGGTTGGCGGCGTCCTGGCGGGCGCGAAGCTCCGCGGGATCTCCCTCCTCGGCGAAGGCGTTGGCCAGCTCGATCCCGCCCAGGTACACTTCGAAGCGGTCTGCCCGGCCGTCGCGCACGCGGGCCAGTGCTGCCTGCCAGGGCGGGTAGCCCCAGACGATGGTGGGGGCGGTGAGCTGAGGCTCCACGGCGTCCACCCAACGGTGAAACCATGCCTCGGCGGCGCCGGGGCCGTCGTCCGGGAGGAGGGAGTCCACCCGGCGGCGCGAGAAGGCAGGCGGGCGCTGGCCGAGCGCCTCCGCGGCCGCGCCGATGAGGGACTCCACCTCGTCCATCAGCTCGTCGGTTCCCGCGCCCACGCGGTACCACTCGAGCATGGTGAACTCGAGGCTGTGGTGCACGCCTTCTTCTTCGGCGCGGAAGCAGGGGCCGATCTCATAGACCCGCCCCAGCCCCGCCGCGATGGCCCGTTTCAGCGCGAGCTCGGGGCTCGTGCGCAGAGGGCGGCCCGCGGCGTCGACCGTCTCCAGGTGCTCTTCGAGGGCGCCGCACACCACGCGGACCGGCGTCGGCACCTCCAGATAGCCTTGATGGTCGAGCCAGCCCCGCAAGGCCCGCAGCACGGCGGCGCGGGCCCGCAGAAGTGCGGGGTCGAGCGTCACTTCACGCGGGCGACGTACTCGCCGGTGCGCGTGTCGACGCGGAGGAGCTCGTCCTGGTCCACGAACAGCGGGACCTGGATGCTCGCGCCGCACGCCAAGGTGGCCTGCTTGGTGGCGCCCTGGGAGGTGTTGCCCTTCACGGCCGGCTCCGTGTACACAACCCTGGACTCGATGAACGGCGGCAGGGTGATGCTGATCGGCTTGCTCTTGTAGAAGAGCACGTACACGCCGAGGTTCTCGGTGAGGAACTTGGCCTCGTCCTCGATGCTGGGCGAGGAGATCGCCACCTGCTCGAAGGACTCCTTGTTCATGAAGTGGTGGAACTCGCCGTCGTTGAAGAGGTACTCCATCTCCTGCTCTTCGACGTCGGCGGCGTCGAGGCGCTCACCCGTGCGGAAGGTGCGCTCGATGACCGCGCCGGTGATGAGGTTCTTCAGCTTGGTGCGGGTGAAGGCAGTGCCCTTGCCCGGCTTGACGAACTGGAAGTAGGTGACCGTGTAGGGGTTGCCTTCCAGCTCGACCTTCAGGCCGTTGCGGAACTCGGAGGTTTCGTAGCTGTTCGCCATGGTGGCATCCGTCGCAGGGAGGAGAGGGGAGGGGCGGGCCCCGCGGGGCGGGACCGGGATACGGCCCTGGGTGAACCGGCCGGCGCATGTATCACGCCTCACGCTCTCCTGGATTGATCCTCGGCCTCGCGAAGCTGCGCGCGCGCTTCCCGGGCATATCCCCTGCTCTTTGGGCGGGGGCGGATGCGCTTTTTCCGGTTCGGGTGACGACGAGCTTCGCCGCGCGCATCACCGGGCCGGACGACCCTCTGGCCCGACAAGTCCTGCCGCTGCCCGAGGAGCTCCTCCCGGCGCCCGGCGACACGCCAGACCCGGTCGGCGAGCAGGGCCGCAGCCCGATGCCCTGGGTGGTGCACAAGCATCGGGATCGCGTGCTGGTGCAGGTGACACGGCGTTGCCACCTCTACTGCCGCTACTGCTTCCGGCGAGATCAGCACGACGCGCGCGAGCCCACGGCCGCCGAGCTCGACGCGGCGCTGGACTACGCGCGGGCCCAAGGCGCGCGCGAGCTCATCCTGAGCGGCGGAGATCCGCTCACCCTCACGGACGCCCGCCTGTTCTCCTTGATCGACCGCGCGCGTCCCGGCATTCCGGTCATCCGGGTGCACACGCGGGCGCCCATCACCGCGCCGTCCCGCGTCACGCCGGCGCTGGTCGCGGGGCTGCGCGCGCGGGCGCCGGTGTGGGTGCTCGTCCACTGCAACCACGCGCAAGAGCTGGCCCCCGACGTGGTGGAGGCGCTCGGGCGCCTGGTGGACGCCGGCGTGCCGGTGCTCAACCAGTCGGTGCTGCTGCGCGGTGTCAACGACTCGGTGGACGCCCTGGAGGCGCTCTCCGACGCGTTGCTGCGGCTTCGGGTGTTCCCGTACTACCTGCATCACACGGACCCGGTGCCCGGAAACGCCGCGCTGCGCGTGTCGATGGAGGAGGGGCTCGCGCTGCACCGGGCGCTCGCGCGGAGGGTCAGCGGGATTGGTCTTCCCACCTATGTGATCGACCCTCCTGACGGCTCTGGCAAGGTTCCGGTGTCCGAGTGGGCCGCTCCGCGGTAGCATTCCCGCGGGAGAGACCATGCCGCAGCGCCGGGCCACCCGCCGATTCGAGTCCCTCGCCGAGCTGCTCGCCGAGCTTCCGTCCACATTCCAGGTCGGCGCTGCCCTTTTGCCGGGTGCGCCTGGGGACGAGCCGCTGGCCGACGAGTTCAAGCTGGACCTGCACCTGCCGATCGTCGGGCGGGTCGGCCCGTTGTCCGCGCAGGTCATCCAGCGGCTGCCGGATGGCTCCACCGCCGCGCGGCTCCCAGAGTTCGAGCGCGAAGGCGGGGCGGCATTGCGCACGGTCCTCGAGGCGATGCGGGTCGTCGAGGCGCACCTGTTGTCCACGGGCGAGCTGGTGCGGCGCGCCGACGCCGCCGGCGCCCTGGACCGCGTGGCGGACCTCGAGGCCGCGCTCGCGGCGGCGCAGGCGGAGCGGGATTCGCTGCGGGCCGAGCGAGACGCCCTCCAGGCCGAGCGGGCATCGTGGGAGGCCGGCGCCCCGGTCGCCGGGGGCGCGGGGCGCGCGGCGGCACCGGAACGGGTGGGCGGCCGCGGCTTCCCCCTGCCGGACGTGCGGGGCATCGAGCCGCTCGTGTCCGGCGCGTTGGGGGATCCCTCGCTGCGGGATGTGCTCGGGCGGCTCGCCCTGGAGCGGCACACGGGCCTGTTGACCGTGGAGCTGCCGGGTGGGGTCGTGCGGAGCGGGTTCTGGAGCAAGGGCGGCCCGGTCGGCTTCCGCGCCGACCCGTTGATCGACACCGAGGTCCTCGGCGCCCTGCTTTTCAAGGCGGGCTCCGTCACCCGGGAGCAGCTGGAGGAGTCGCTCACGCGCATGAAGGCCTCCGGCGTCCGTCAGGGCGAGGCCTTCATCGAGATGGGCGTCCTCACCTTCCCGCAGCTTGTGTTGGTGTTGGCGCGCCAGGTCGAGTTCGTCTTGCAGAAGGTCTTGGCCGAAAAGGACGGCCGGTGGTCCTTCCACCCGCTCCCGGAGCTGCCGGAGGCCTTCCTTCCGCCGCCCTCGCGCGTGCCGCAGATCATCTACCGGTCCCTGCTGTCCGAGGCGCGGGCCATGCGCGCCGACGCGCTGGCAGACCTCGTGCGTCCCTGGCTGGACCACTACGTCCACCTCGACGGCCCGCGGGCGGCCGTGCTCCCGGAGATCAAGCTCTCCGCCGAAGAGGCGAAGCTCGCGGAGGTCCTCCGCGCGGGAGACCGCCGCTTGCGCGAAGTCTTCGCGGTGTCCCCGTTGTCGCGCCAGGCGACCGCCGGGATCATCTGGTCCCTGGAGGTGCTCGGCTTTCTGCGCTATGAAGCCCAGGAAGACGAGGAGCGCTACCGCGCGCGCACGGCGGAGTTCATCGAGCGCAAAAAGCGGCAGCTGGCCCGCGGCAACCACTTCGAGCTCCTGGAGTCCCACTGGATCTCCCTGCCCCACGAGATCGAAGAGAGTTACCGGCGCCTTGTGGGCGAATACGCGCTCACGGCTTTTCGGGGCCTCGATGCCGGGCAGCAGGCAGATCTCGCGCGCATCCGCGAGCGCCTGGACACCGCCTACGAGACCCTGCGCGATGACACGCGGCGCCGCGAGTACCGCAAGTCGTTGATCGAGCTGCCGATGCTGCAGCAGTCCGCCGAGCTGCTCGCCAAGAAGGGCGAGATGGCGGTGATGCGCCGAGACCGCCGCGAGGCGACGAGCTGCTACGCGAAGGCCGCCGAGCTTCAGCCGGGGGTCCCCGAATACCGAGACGGACTGGCTCGGGCCAACGCGCTGTAGGGCTGCCGGGGCCTCGGGCGCCGGCCAGGCCGGGCGCGCTGGCTTGGCCGGCGTGGGGGGCCGTCCAGCGGCGCTCGGGCGGCCGGGTCGGCGCGCCCATCTTGGTCGACCGGGCCTCCCAAAACGCGAACGGGGCGGCCGAAGCCGCCCCGCAGAGGCCTCTCCGGCAGCTCAGTGGTGGTGCGCCACGCTGCTCGGAACGACGTGAACGTCATCCGGGTGCGGGAGCATGTGCGGATCCGTGAAGGGGATCGGCGGCACGCGGCTGAGGAACTGCGTGATGATCGTGAGGAACAGCCCCAGGAACCCGAGGGTCATGCCGATCTCGGCGAAGCCGAGGGGCAGGGTGTCCCCCTTGTACACCGAGGGCATGTTCACCAGGAAGCGCTCCAGCCAGATGCCGACCGCAAGGACGGTCGTGACCACGAGGTAGCCCGCCTTCGTCTTCTTGAGGCCGCGGGACAGGAGCATCGTCCACGGGATGCCGAAGCACATCAGGACGACGACCCGGCTCAGCGTGGCCCACGGCTCAAGCTCGGTGCGGAGCAGGATGAAGCCGATCTCCTCCGTCATGTTGCCGTACCAGATGGGCAGGTACTGCGCGAAGGTGGTGTAGCCCCAGAACATCGTCAAGCCGAAGGTGAGCTTGCCGAGGTCGTGGTAGTTCTTCGACGTCGTGATCTTGTCCAGGCCGATCCACTTCATGAAGTAGATCGAGAGCATGCCCAGCCACACGAGCGACGACCACATCGCGCTCATGAAGTACCAAGCGGGGAACATGTTCGTGTACCAGTGCGGAGCCAGGCTCATCGACACGTCGACGGCCACCATCGAGAACACGAGCGCGTAGGTGACCGCGAGCAGCGGCGCCAGCGTCGCCATCTTCTTCTGGGCGGCCTCGACCTCGGTGTGCTCGTCGCCGAAGTTCTGGATGTTGACCAGCCACGCGACGGGACCGGACGGCGCCCAACCGAACTTGCGGGCCGCGACGCCGCAGTCGGGCCGCAGGCTGGTGCGCAGCATCAGGATGTCGACCAGCAGAAGCAGGCCGAGACCGATGACGAGGCGCGCGACGAAGAAGGTCGGGTTGAGGTACACCGCCTTGTGGGGCGGCGCCGACGCGTGGTCCCAGTGGTACCACTCATAGACGTTGAGCCCGCCGGCCAGCAGGAAGACGATGAGGAAGAGGTACATGGGGATCATCATGAGCCCCATGCCCTCGCCGAGCCGCTTCCAGGGCCGCGGCCAGCGCGCCTTGGTGATGACCTGCACCGCGGTGAAGGTGATGGCTCCCTGGGCGATGCCGGCCCAGTACATGAAGTTCACGATGAACGCGCCGCCGGTGCGGTTGGCGTCCGCCGAGAGTCCGTAGGCCGTCCCGGCCACGCCGAGGGCGATGAGGCCGAGGGCGGCCATCTTGAGCGCCTGCGGGACTTCACGCTTCTGGTTGACGATGGCGCCGAAGTCCGGCGCGCCGTGCGACGATCCCATGGCTCAGCCTCCCTGCGCCGGCGCGGCAGGCGCGGGCGGCGGCGGATTGTATTGACCACCCTCGAGGGTGCGGATGTAGGAGACGATGTCCCACATCTCGTGGTCGTAAAGGGCCTGCTTGTACCCGGGCATCACGGCCGCGCCGTTGCGGATGGTCAGGTAGATGTACCCGTCCGCGCGAAGCTGGCTGACAGCGCCCTCACCGGACAGCATGGGCGCCGGCACCGGGTAGCGGCGCACGCCGTTGTCCGGGTCGTTGCGCATGACCTCGGCCCCGCCCTTGCCCTGCGCACCATGGCAGGTGGCGCAGTACACCTTGAACATGCGCTCGCCGTTCTTGATGTTGGCGTCGGTGGGGGCGCCGTAGGGGTTCGCCAGGGACGCGACGGAGGGATCCGTGCGGTCCACCGGCGCGACGTACAGGTTGCGGGAGACCGCGCCCTCGGGGGGCTTCATCATCACCCACTCGTAGGCACGGTAGAAGTAGGCATCGACCATGTCGATGTCCCACGGGAAGGCCCAGGCAGCCGTGCTCCCGGCCAGAGCGCCGAGGCTCAGCCCGAGGGCGAGCACCTTCTTACGCATGGGCGAGCTCCATCCCGGCCATGTCGATGGCGCCGGTGTCGCGGAGGATCTGGCGGACCTTGGCGGCGTCGGTGTCCGCAAGGCCGTTGATGACGAGACCGAAGTGGTCGTCGCTGAAGCGCGGATCCGTCACCTCGACCTGGAGGTCAAAGGAGGGGAGCCGGCACATCGTGATGAGGCCGATGAGCGTGAACAGGCAGCCCATCAGGACGGTGGCTTCGAAGGTGATGACGATGAAGGCCGGGATCGACACCAGCGGCTTGCCCGCGGGGATGATCATCGGCCAGTTCGCGTGCGTCAGAGACGCGACCGTGAAGCCGGAGGTGCCGCCGAACAGGGCGCCGGTGAGGGTGAACCACCGCACGGGGCTCGGGCGGCCCTTGTAGAGGAGCTCCTCAATCTCGTGGCGCGGCGTCGGGGACGTCACGACGAGGTTGGAGAAGCCCGCCCGCTGGAGGCGGTCGATGCCTTCGACCAGGCAGTCGAGGTGCGCGTAGGCGCTGGTGATGGAGCCAGGCGTGGAGGCGATCACTTGGCAGCCTCGTCGAGCTTGAGGGGAGGACGCACCAGCTCCTTGATCTCGGCGATGGCGACGCTCGGCATGATCTTGACGAACATGACGAACCACATGCCGAACCAACCGAAGCTGCCGAGCATGATGCCCCACTCGACCCAGGTGGGCGTGTAGTACACCCAAGAGGCCGGGTCGAACTGGTGGGCGAGAGAAGAGGCGATGATGTTGTAGCGCTCGAACCACATCCCGATGTTGATGAAGATCGAGACGATGAACAGGCCCCAGTAGCTGCGGCGGATGGAGGGGACCCACCAGAGCAGGGGGATGATGCAGTTGCAGAGCACCATCGTGACGAACACCCAGTCGTACTCGCCGAGCGCGCGGTACTCAAAGATGCCCCACTCGTACACGTTGTCCGAGTAGTACGCGATGTAGTGCTCGACGCCGTACGCGTAGGTGAGGATCGCGCCGGTCAGCAGGCACATCTTGGCGAGATGCTCGAAGTGCCAGAGGTTGATGTAGTCTTCCCATTGGAAGATTTTGGTCATCGGGACGAGCAGCGTGATGACCATCGCGCAGCCGGAGAAGATGGCGCCGGCCACGAAGTAGGGCGGGAAGAGCGTGGAGTGCCAGCCCGCCGTCTGGGCCATCGCGAAGTCCCAGGACACGACCGAGTGCACGGAGAGCACCAGGGGCGTCGCAAATGCGGCGAAGAAGCCGTAGGCGGCCATGTAGTGGCGCCACTGGCGGTCGGTGCCGCGCCAGCCCAGGCTCAGGATGTCGTAGACCTTGCGGACGACGCCCGTCGTGCGGTCGCGGACGGCGGCGAGGTCCGGGATGAGGCCGATGAAGAAGAAGATGGTCGACACGGTGAAGTAGGTCGACACCGCGAACACGTCCCACATCAGCGGCGACTTGAAGTTCTGCCACAGCTGACGCTGGTTCGGGTACGGGAAGAGCCAGTAGGCGTTCCAGGCCCGGCCGACGTGGATGGCCGGGAAGAGCGCCGCGCTCATGACCGCGAAGATGGTCATCGCCTCGGCCGCCCGGTAGATGCCGGTGCGCCACCGCGAGCGGAAAAGGAAGAGAATCGCGCTGATGAGCGTACCGGCGTGGCCGATGCCGACCCAGAACACGAAGGTGGTGATGTACACACCCCAGAAGACGGGGGGCTGGTAGCCCGCCACGCCGAGGCCGTTCTCCAGCTGGACGAACCAGCAGTACCCGCCCCAGGCCAACAGGGCGATGCACAGCCCCAGCAGCCCAAGATAGGCCGCCGAAGGCTTGAAGAGGGGACGAAGGATGTCGCGCGTGACCGCGCCGTAGGTAAGCCCTTTCACGATGCGCTCCTCGTCGCTCAGTGGTGCCCGCCGCCGTGCCCGCCGTCGTGGCCGCCGCCGGTCGCGTCGCCGTGACCGTCGCCATGCCCGCCGCCGTGCCCGCCGTGACCGTGGAGCTTGCTGGGGGTGTGGTTGATGCGAGCGAGGTACCGAACACCCGGCTTGGTGTTCAGCTCGCCCAGCATGGTGTACGCGCGCTCATCCTGCCAAAGCTTGCTCACGAGGCCGTCCGGATCCTTCGCGTTGCCGAAGGTGATGGCGTCGGTGGGGCAGGCCTGGGCGCACGCCGTGAGCTTGTGCAGCGCGGCGTCGGGCACGATGTCCTTCTTGTCGCGCCACTCGTCCTTGGCGGAGCGGATGCGCTGGATGCAGAAGGTGCACTTCTCCATCACGCCCATCTCCCGGGTGCTGACATCCGGGTTGAGCATGAGGTTGAAGGACTCGGGCCACTTGTAGGTGTGGTAGTTGAACCGGCGCGCGGTGTACGGGCAGTTGTTGCCGCAGTAGCGGGTGCCGACGCAGCGGTTGTAGATCATGGCGTTGAGGCCATCGAGGTTGTGGTAGGTCGCGAGGACCGGGCACACACCTTCGCACGGCGCGTGGCTGCACTGCTGGCAGATGTTCATCTGGAAGCGGACGTCGGGGACCTCATGCGGCCCCGGCGAGCCGGCCTCGCGCTGCCCTTCGAAGTACCGGGAGAGCCGGATCCAGCCCATGTACCGGCCCTTGCGGACCTGGTCCGGGCCGACGATGGGCGTGTTGTTCTCGGAGATGCAGGCGGTCTCGCACGCGCCGCAGCCGTTGCAGCGGTTGAGGTCCACCGCCATCGCGAAGCGGTACGTCGGGTGCTCGGGCTCCGGGTACATGTCCGTGAGGCCGGGCTTCGTGACGCGCTCGTCGATGGGGACGTGGTGCGCGGGGACGATGGTGGCGGGGCCGGTGCCCTTGCCCAGGTCGTCGATGGAGACGGCGAAGTTGACGCCGCGCCCGTCGGTGTCGGGGTGGCCGATCTGGTGGTAGTTGTTGGGGCCCGGGGCCGGCGCGATGGAGCCGCGCGCGATGTGCACGAGCTGGCCATTGGCGTCCGCCTCGGCGGCGAGCAGACGCACCGGGTTGGCGCCAAACTTGGTGTAGCGGCCGCTGCGCTCGTGACCGTTGCCCATCACGACGCTGACGGTGTCCTTGCGGGTGACGGGAGAGGCGAACCAGCCCATCTGCAGGCTCTCGCCGCCCACCGACACCGTGACCTGGCCGTCCTTGTCGAGGCCCTTCTCGGCGGCGGTGTCGGGGTGGATCTCCGCCCAGGTGCCCCACGTGAAGGAGGTGAGGGGATCCGGCACTTCCTGCGCCCAGGGGCGATTGGCGTGCCGGCCGTCGGCGATGAAGGGGTGCGGGTGCAGCGTGATGACGAGCCCGTCGCCGGCCAGCGGAGCGCCGGCCGGGGCGGGGGCGTTCACGATCGCCGCGCCGGCCTCACCGCTGGCCGGTGCGAACCACCCGCCGCGCTTGAGGCTGTCCACCCAGAAGGACTCGAAGGTGCCCGGGTTGCCGGCCTTCGCCCAGACGACGGCCTTCCACCACGAGGAGACGTACTCGCGGAAGCTGGCCGCTTCGAGGCCGGGCAGGCTGGCGGTGGGGGCCGCCACGGGCGCCGTGGCGTCCGCAGCGGGCGCGCCGGCGTCGGCGGTGGGGGCAGGCGCCGCAGCGACCAGCCCGCCGGCCTTGGCGGCTGCGAGGAGCACGTCCCCGAAGCCCCGGCTGTCCACCCCGTGGGGCGGCGTCATCGCGGGCTGCTGCAGCGTGTGAACGTTGCGCTGGGCCTCGGCGTCTCCCCATTGCTCCAGCGTGGAGCCGGGCGGGAGGATGAGCGTCGCGTCGTCGAGGGAGTCGGTCGGCTCGTTCACGAAGGCGACCTTGAGGCCAACCTTGGCGAGCGCATCGCGCGCCTGCACGCCCGGGGGCAGCACGTGCGCGAGGTCCAGACCGTCCGTGAGGAGCACGGCCACATCGCCCGCGGCGCAGGCCTGCAGGGCCTTCGCGACGTCGCCGTAGGAGGCGAGCCCAGCGACGTTGTCCGGCTGGTCGAAGCGCACGGACTGGCCGATGTTGCCGGCGACCTCGTTGACGAGCAGGGCCGCCGTGGCGAGCCCGACGGCGTCGCCAGAGGTGTGGGTGCCGCCGGGCAGCACCACCGACGGGTTGGCCGCCATCCAGCCGGCGACCTCTTCGAGGCGCTCCAGCTTGATCTCGGCCGCCGACGCTGCCGCTGCCGGGTCCACGGACGCGAAGGCCGCGGCGGCGGGGCCGCTGTAGCCCTTCTTGGCGGCGACGAGCTTGCCGAGCGCCATCGCGACCTGGGTCTCGTGGCCGGGCTTCACGGCGAGGTGCAAGTCGGCCATCAGACCGGACTGGCCGAGCCGCGGCTCGATGTTGACCGTGCGGCTGACGAAGCCGCCCATCTTCGGATCCCGGCTGTTGGCCCAGCCGCGCTCCATCGCGACGTCGCCGCCGGTGGAGAGGTACTCGGCGCCAAAGGACACGATGGTGTGGGCGTTGTCCAGCACGAAGCGCGGGACGATGTCCTGCACGCCGAACACGGCCTGCGTGGCGGCCTTGAGCGCCTGCTTGCCGAGCGGGTCGTAGTAGAGGACGGCCCCACCCGCGGCCGCGACCACCTGCGCGAGCAGCGCGGCCGTGGCGCCCGTCTGCGGGTAGCCCAGGTACATGACCTTCTTGCCGGCCGCGCGCGCGCCCGAAAGCGCGGTGCCCAGCTCCGCCACCGCGGCGTCCCAAGCCACCGGCGCGTTGGCCTTCAGCGGCGACTTGAAGCGGTCCGGGGAGTAGGTGGCCGTGATGGCCTGAAGGCCGCGGCTGCAGAGGCGACCCTGGTTGAGGGGATGGTCCGGGTTCCCCTCGAGCTTGATGGCGCGGCCTTCCTTGGTGCGCACCATCACGCCGCAGCCCGCCGCGCATTCGGCGCAGCGGGTGGAGTACCAAGTGGACACGCCGGGGACGACCTGGTCAGGCTGCACCACGTAGGGCAGGACCTTTTCCATCGGCACGCGCGGCTCGGCGAGCTGGAGGGCCGACTCGCAGCCCGCAGCGGTGACCGCACCCGTGGCGCCGGCGACCTTGATGAAGTCGCGCCGGTTCAGATGGGACATGGGGAGGCTCCGGATTCCGAAAGGCTACTTGTGGCAGGTCCAGCAGTCCTTGAGCTCCGCACGACGAAGCTCGGCCTGCGCACCGTAGTTTTCATCCACCTTGGGGTGGGACTTGTGGCAGTTGAGGCACCAGCCCATCGTGAGCTCGCTCACGCGGTAGGCGACCGTCATGTCGCGCTGGACCTCGCCGTGGCACTCCTGGCACTGAACGCCACCGAGGACGTGCCGCTTGTGGCTGAAGTACACGAAGTCCGGGACGTCGTGCACCTTGACCCACGGGATGGGCTCGCCCTTCTCGTGGTAGTCCTTCAGCTTGGTGAGGGCCTCGACGGCCTCGGGGCTGCGCCCCTCCGTCGGCACCATCTTGTGGCAGTTCATGCACGTCTCGGAGGTGGGGACCCCCGCGTGCACGCCACGCCGCGCGTTGAAGTGGCAGTACTCACACTCGATCTGCAGCTTGCCGGCGTGCAGCTTGTGGGAGTAGGCGATCGGCTGCTCGTGGACTTCGCTGCCGACGTGGCCGTAGGCCACGTGCTCGGTGTCGACGGAGCGAGAGGGATCGGCGAGGATCGGGCTCGGCGGGGGGAGCAGGTAGTGCTTGCCGAGGGGGAAGAGCTCCTCCTCCGCGGCCTGCTCTGCGCTGCTCGTCCCGTTGAACGCCACGACCGCCCCGACCACGCACGCGGCGGGGGCGACGAGGAGGAGCGCACGCTGAAGAAGACGCATGGCTTGTTCCGGCTCGGTTCATCCGACCCTGCGTGAGTCGGGGGCAGGGCCGTAATGCGCGGCGGGCCGCGGAACAAGGGTCGCCGTGCGCGCGGCGCGTGTCTCCGTGGAATGCAATCGGAGATCGCGGGTTTCTCTCGCCTGCACTACGGTGCAGGGGGGAGCACCATCGGGCCCACCGGGCCCTCGCCTTCGCGTAGGATCGCCTCGTGGGTGGCGTCGCCGTCCGCCAACGCGACCCAGGCCACGTCGACCGTTGCCGAGACGGTGACGTCGGAGAGCTCGACGAGCGAGGAGGTCGTGAGCGTGGCGCTGGCCTCGACCGGGGGGCTTCGACCCGGGGCGACATCGAGCTCGACGCCCATGCTGCGCAGGTACTCGCCGCGCCCGGGGCTGTCCGGCACGGCGAGCGCGAGATCGAAGCCGCGGAGGCCGGCAACGCCAGCGCCGGGCGGGAGGCCGAGCGGGAGCTGCTCTGCCGAGAATGGGGCTTGGTCCGAGAACACCCCGGCGGGGTACGCGGTGTCGGCGGTGGCGGAGGCCGTGGTGAGCGCGCCGTCGAAGCCGATCAGCGACCAGGCAACCTCGACCTCTGTGGTTGCGACCGCGGTGGCGAGGTTCATGGCGGTGCGGTCCAGGGGGTCCTCCGGGGAGGAGGGGCCCCAGCGGACGTCGGCGATGGCGTCGAAGCGGAGCTGCTCGCTGTCGAGTTCCACCTCTCCCAGCGAGAAGCCGAAGCCGCGGCTGGTGTAGCCCAGCGCTGGGTCGTAGTCGGCTGGGTAGGCCGGATCTTGTTGCGTGGTGTCGGTGTTGATGCGGAAGCCCCGCAGCACCGCGACCCACGCGCCTGGCGCCCCGGCGGGCAGCGGCACCTCCACGGAGGCCTGGGCGGCGGCGTTGGACTGCACCGTGAGCAGGGTGCTCCCGTGCACCACCTGAAGTCCCTCGGCGGAGATGACCTGCTGGCGGAAGCGATAGAGCGGGACGTCGGTGGCGCCTGCGCCGGTCGTCCAATCGCCGCCCACGAGGCCCAGGCGGGCGCTGCCGTCCGCCTCGAGCACGGCCTCGGCGTAGGAGACCCGGTGATTGAGGAGGTCCCAGGTGTGAGACCAGCCGGCCCAGAGTTGCACGGCCTCCGGGGTGGCTGCGCTGCTGTCCCCGGTTGCCTTGCCGACGCAGGCGCCGAGCGGACCGGCGAGGAGGAGGAGAGCCTTGGCATGACGCATCGGGGCAGTATACCCGGCGGGGAGGGGGTCGCATGGTCGATTGGCGCGCCTGTTTGCTGTGTGTTTCTTGGGCCTGCGCGACCGGCGCCGCCCCCCCGCTGGCGCTCCCGGCTGCGCCCGCGCCCGCGCTGGCCCCCGGCTCTCCGGCGTCTGCGCCTGTGCCTACGTCTGCGTCGGCGCCGCCAACGGCCCCTCCGACGGACCCGGCGGCCCTCTACGCGTCGTGTCGCGCGCGGGTGGAGGGCGCGGAGGCCCCCGCCGAGTGCACCTCCGACGCCGATTGTGCCACGGCCGGCTGCTCCGGCGAGGTCTGCACGACGGTCGCCGAGGCCGCCGGCGTGATGTCCACCTGTGAAGTCAAGCCGTGCTTTTCCATCCTCGACCGCTGCGGCTGCGTGGACGGTCGGTGCAGCTGGTCCATCAAGGCTGCTGCGACGCCGCCGGTCCAGCGGCCCATCTCGCTGCCTCCGAAGTGAGCGCATGTCGATTCGGCTGACGGGGGGCCGCTGGGGCGGCCGCAGCATCGCGTCTCCGGCCGGGCCGGGCGTTCGGCCGACTTCGGCCCGCGTGCGGGAGGCGCTGTTCTCGGTCTTGGGCCAGGACCTCGCCGGGATGAGCGTGCTGGACGCCTTCGGCGGCACGGGGCTCCTCGCGCTCGAGGCCGCGAGCCGGGGCGCGGCGCCGGTGCGCATCGTCGAGCGGGATCCGCGCGAGGCCGCCCGCATCCGCCTCAATCTCGCCACCCTCGGCGCAGACGGCGTCGAGGTGCGGGTCGGAGACGCGGCGCGCGCCGTTCGAGAGGGCGCCTGGGACATCGTGTTTCTGGACCCGCCGTATGCGGAGGACGGCGCCGCGTGGGCCACCCGCGCAGCGCCGGCTGCCGTTCGCTGGCTCGTCGTCGAACATGCGGCCGCACGCCCTCTTCCCGACGCGGTGGAGGGCATGCTTCGCGATCGGCCTCGCGTCTACGGCGACACGGCGTTGTCGGTCTATGGCCGCGCCGGCGGGCCGTCGCGTTAGCGCCCCGCTCATGCAGATTGGAGACAACATGGCCCCCGTGGTCGTCGGTGATGGTCCGGATGCCCTGCGCGTCGCCTCGGCCTTGGCGGCCACGGGCGCCACGCCGCGGGTTCTGCTGCGCCCCACGCGCTTCGGTCCCGCGTGGGCCCGCGCCGGGAGCGGCGCGCTGCGGGTCGCGGCGGCGAGCGCGG
>JBEIVK010000093.1:0-10149 GCA_040373935.1 Alphaproteobacteria bacterium | reverse complement strand
GCGCCCGGCCGGGGACCACCGTCGCCCGCCGCCGCGCCGCGCGCCGTGGGCGAGGCCCCCGCCTCGGCGGCGCTCAGAAGGGGGCGAGGCCGACGCTGAAGCCGAGGGTGGCCTGCACCAGCGGGAAGGTGCCCGTCTCGTCTTCGTCGAAGTCGTTGAGGTTGACCATGCCGTACTGCCCGATGCCCATCTCGACCCGGGTGTAGGACCACCGTGCGTCGTTGTGGATGCCGAGGCGGGCGCTGAAGCCCTGGCGGGTGACCGGCGCCCCGCCTGCCAGCACGCCGCCGCTCGCCTGGAGGCGATGCGCGCCCGCCATCACGAAGAGGCCGCGGGCCTTGGTGTTGGGATACAGCCGGAGACCGGCGTCCACCCAAGTCAAGTCGGGTGCATCGTCCGGGTAGGAGTCTCCCTCGAGCTGGACCATCACGCCGCCCAGCTTGGGCAGGTAGCTGTAGGAGCCGGTGAGCGCGAGGGCGGGCCCCACCGGCACCGGCACGACCAGCTCGGCGGTGCCGCCGGCGACGTACGGGAAGCCCAGCTGGACGCCCACGCGGACGTGCTTTCGCGTCGCGTTGACCGAGTAGCGCTGCGCGAACTCCTTGGCGCGCACGCGGTCCTTCTCGACGCCTTTCCCGCGGGCGTACATCTCGCCCAGCTGCTTGCACGACTCGAAGTGGCCGTTGTCGCAGGCCGATTCGAGGTGCCGCGCGGCGATCTCGTCGTCGAAGCTGGTCTTGCGCTGGAGATGCACGCGGCCGAGCGCGGCGCAGGCGGTGCCGTAGTCGCCCTCGCAGGAGCGCTCCAGCAGCAGGTACGCGGGCTCGGGCGGATCTCCCTTGCGGGGCAGGCCGGCGGCGCCGAGGTGGAAGCAGCCCTCGGCGTCCCCGCCATCGCAGCCGCGGCGAAGATAGGCGTCGAAGGGTTGCTCTCCTGGCCAGACCGGCTCGTGTTTCCGCGTCACGAACTGACCGAGATCCGTGCAGGCGGCCGCCTCGCCGGTGTCGCACGCGCGGGTCCAGGCGGTGTACGCGGCGTCCCAGGTGTCGCGCTCGCGGGCGAGGCGCTCGCCCAGGCCGGCGCAGCCCGGGGCGCTCGCTTGGTCGCAGGCGCTGGACCAGAGGCTCGTGGGAGCGGGGGCGTCCACCTTGCGGGCGGCGCCGATGCGGCGCTGCTCGGCGCCGGCGATGCACCCGGAGGGCAGCCCGGCCGCGCAGGCCCCGGCGAACAGCGAGAGGGCCTCGCCGTATGCCGGGGAGCGGGGCTCATGGCGGACGAGCAGATGCCCCGCGCCCACACAGGCGCGCTGCTCACCGGAGGTGCAGGCGGCCCGCAAGTCGGCTTCGGCCGCGACGACCCGCGGGTGGGCGATGCCCCAGCGGTCCACGTAGTCGCCAAGCAGGACGCAGCCGTCCTCGTCTCCCAGGCCGCAAGCCCGCTGGAAGGCCGCGAAGTCGTCGAGCTTCGTGGCGGCGATGGGGCCGGCTTGGAGCAGGCGACCGAGCTGGACGCAGGCCGACGCGAGGGGCAGGGACGGATCTTCGCACTCGCGCACCGTGCGCAGGGCGAAGGCGTCGGCGCGGCGGCGGGTGGCCTCGGTGCAGGCGTCGGCCCGGCCGAGCAGGCAGGCTTGATCCAGGGAGAGCAGCGCGCGATCCGGGATGGCCCGGGCGTCGAAGGCGCGGCTCAGCAGCATGCAGCCTTCGCCCACGTCTTCGAGGCGGCGGAGCCGCTCTCCCAGCGAGCCCGAGGCGTCCACCGCGCACGCGACCTCGAGGACGCCGGTGGTGCGGGCGTCCGGGGGGCCGTCGACGCCCTCGAGCGCGGCGCGGGCGAGCGCGTGACAGGCGTTGGCGTCTTGGGCGACGCAGGCCTCGGCGCGCCCGGCCAGGGAGGGTTGCCCGAGGACGAACGAGGAGACACAGCCACGGTAGACCCCGCCGTCGCACGCGGCGTCGAACAGGCGCTGGGCTTCGGAGGCGCCGCCCGGACGCGCGGCGAGCTCCGTGGCCACCGCCTGCCCGGCCACGAAGCAGGACTCCGGCACGGCCGGGGTGCAGGTGGGAAGCGCGGGGGTGCCCCGCGGAAAAGACAGCGCCCAAACGCTCAACCCCTCGGCCGTGGGGACGAGCAGGTGCTCGCCCGGCTTCCCTTGGAAGCTCGACAGGCGGGCCGCGCCGGCGAGGGCCGCCGCGACCTCGGCCGCCGGCGTGGGGGAGACGGGCCCGGGGCGAACCGCGGGATCGGGGAGCAGCACGTACGGGGCGTCGGTCAGGGCCCAGAACACGGGGGGAGGCGCGGCCGCGGCCGTCGGGCCGACCGGGGCACCACGAGAGAGGGCGCCCGAGGCGGGATCGAAGCGGAACGTGGCCTGGGCGGCGTCCCGCACCCAGAGGGTGCCGTCGGCGGCGCGCTCCAGCGGGCCGACCGGGGCGGCGACCTCGGCCGGGAATGCGAGCAGGCCCAGCTCCTCGACCTGCACGAGATCGGCGCGGGGCACGACGAGGACGGTCTCGCCTTGGGGGGTCTGGAACTCAAGCTGCACCATGCGCCCGGGCCCCGCGGCGACCTGGCGGCTGGTCTTGTCGGGGGAGAAGGCCTGACCGTCCACGCCGGTGAGGGCCCAGCCGGGCGCGACCCCGGCTTGCACGAAGGCCGCGGGCAGCGCCGCCGGGAGGACCCAGCGGCCGCCGGCGTCCACGTCGAAGGGGAGCGGGACCCCGGGCAGGGTGGCCGCGGCGGCGGAAGCGAGCAGCGCGAGCGCGAGGTGCATGGTCGACCCAGGGAAGCCCGCGCTGCCTATCCGCGCGGCGGGGAGGTTGTCAGACGGGAGCCTGGGGGGTCAATCGCCCACGATGCGGCGGAGCGCGCCGAACAGGCGGTCCCGCTTGCGCGGGAGGGGCGGCGGCGGCGCGGGGGCGGGGGGCGGCGCCGTGGTGGCGGGCGCGGGCAGGGGCACCGCCGCGAACGTACAGCCGGCCAGCCAGCCGACCCAGGCGGTGGCGTCCGGGACCGGGCCGACGAGGGGCGCGGCGCCCTCGCGGATGGCTGCCTCGATGCGCCCCCACAGCCATTCGCTGCCGTCCCCGGCGTCGTCTGGCTCGTCGAACACGCCTGTCAGGGTGCGGCGGACGGGGCCGCGGCCGCGCCCGTCGAAGACCAATCGCGCGACGGCCGCCCCATCGGTGAAGCGGAGATAGCCACCGGCGCCGCGCTCTTCGTCGTAGGCCACGAAGACGGCGGACCGGCCGCCGCGGCTGAGCGCGGCCCCCAGGTGCGCGTCGAGCACCGACGGGCCGGGGACGATGGGCTCGTCCAGCACACGCAGCCCGCCCTCGTCCCAGAGCGGGAGGCCGATGACGGCGATGGGCCCCGCGGGGCCCGCGGCGTGGGCGAGCTGCGGGGCCTCCGCGCCGGAGAAGTCGCCGGGGCGCAGGCCCGCGAACGACGCGAAGGCGGCGGCCAGCTCGGCCGGGGTGAGGGGTGCGCCGAGGAGGAGGGCGGCGCAGCGGCCGGACCCGAGGGGGCCTTCGACGCGGGGGCTTCCCATGGAGACTCCGGATCAGAGGTAGAAGCGAACGCCCAGGGCGGCGTCCCAGCCGACGTCGGCCTCCGGCAGCACCAACAGGACCGGCGCACCTTCGAGGTAGACGTCGACGCGCTGCTCCCGGGGGAGGACGGTGATGCCGACAGGCACCCGCACGCCGAGGGAAGAGCCCTCGTCCTCGATGCGGCGGTTGCTGTCGCTGCCGCCGCCGCCCTCTCCGGCGATCCGCACGCGGCCGCCCAGTCCGACGTAGAACGGGAAGCGGACATTGGGCGCGTCGTCTGTTTCAAAGACGAACAGCGCGCGGGTGTAGTCCGCGTTGACGTGGAGGCGGGCGTCGCTGAAGGACCACGCGACCGCGGCTTGCAGGGCCGTCACGTCGTCGCGGCGGAGCGCGAGGGCGAGCCCCGATGGCTCGCCGACCTGCAGGCCGATGCCGAAGCCCTCGGGGACGCCCTCGAGGCCGGTGGGGTGGCGGGTGACGCCGACTTCGCCCGGTGCGGCGTGGGCCGCGCCGGAGAGCAGGACGGTCGCGAGTGCAGACCAGCAGTAGAGACGCGGGGACACGGCTCAGCCTCCCAAGCCATCGAGAAGGGACTCGTCGGAGTAGACCACAACGAGCTTGCGGATTGGCGGCCCGAGCGTCGGGTCGTCCATCCAGGCCCGCCATTCCGGGTCTGCGAAGAGCGTGCGGAGGTCGAAGCCGCGGCGCACCGCCTCCTCGAGCTGGGCTTCCAGCGCCCGCGGGTCTTGTTGGCGGCCCGCGATCTGCGCGAGGCGGAACGGGACGACCCAGTGATCGGGGCGCAGCCGGCCGGCGACGAGGAGGTCTTCGCGGGCACCGTCGAGATCCCCGCGGCCGAGGCGCAGCTCGGCGCGGTCGTAGCGGGCGGCGGCGTGCTCCGGGTCCAGGCGGAGGGCGGCGTCGTACTCGTCGCGCGCGCGGCCGAGATCTCCCAGGCGGTTGGCGGCGAGACCCATTTCGTAGCGCACCGCGGCGGCGTCTCGCACGGATCGGACGAAGCGCCGGCCCTCCGCGAGCGCGACCTCCGGCTGCCCGGCGGCGTTGAGAGCCTCCAGGCGCCGGGCCTGGGCCCGGACCAGCTCGTCGGCGTAGTCGGGCGGGAGAGGGGCCGCGGCCGAGAGGCGGAGGGACAGGAGAAGTCCGAGGGCGAAGGGGATCATGGCGTGGCCTCGGTGCGCGCGGGTGCTGCCGGTGGCGCTGCGAGGGCGGCGCAGAGCGCCAGGAGCCCGAGCAGCGCGGCGAACTTGAGCTCGTGCGCCACCGCGGCGGCGGGGCCCAGCGCCGCGGCGAGGGCACGCAGGGCCTCCAGGGGCAGCGCGAGGATGGCCGTGAGCGAACCCCAGGCCACCCAACCTGCGCGCGCGCCGGGCCGGGCGGCGAGGGCTGCGGCGGCCACGAGCACGGGCAGAACCACGATGGCGAGGTGGTGCTCGTAGGCGTAGACGGGCGTCAGGGTGAACAGCACCACGAGCGCGCCGAGCAGGTTGGCCTCGGCGAGCGGGTGGCCCGCGGCGCGACGCCCCCGCGTGAGCACCGCGCCGAGCAACCCGAATGTGGTGAGCCCGGCGGCGGCCCGGGCGCTGGCCGAGAGGGTGTGGGCGTCGGGACCCGGCCAGAGGGCAAGCCAGGCGTCTGGGATGCTGTGGTTGAACGCGATGCGGATGGGCACGGTGAGGCCATGGTAGGCGCCGCTCGAGAAGGACGGGAGGACCTCCGTGTAGAAGCGCCATTGCGCGAGCGGCCCCACCAGGGGCAGCGCGAGCAGGGTGAGGCCGATGGCGATGCCGACAGCGGCCAGCACGGGGCGCCATCGCCCGAGGGCGCCGTAGCCGAACAGCAGCAAGGCAGGGGACATCTTCATCATGGCGGCGGCCCCGACCAACAGCCCTGCCTGGGCGGTGGGCACGCCACGGGCGACCCCCAGCGCGAGCAGCAGCAGGACGATGTGGTTGGCCTGGCCCATCCGGGCGCTCTCGTGGAAGGGCGCGAACAGCGCTGCGACCGCGACCGCCAGCGCGAGGGGCACCCCGAAGCGCCGCGTGAGCACGGTGATGGCGGCCAGGCCGCTGAGCTCGCACATCCAAAACCACGCCTGGTAGGCGCCGTGCAAGGACAGCGGCCAGGACCACAGCGCGGCAAGCAGGAAGGGCGGTGGGTAGAAATATGGATGCACCGCGGCCTTTCGGGCACCGTCGGCCCGCAGCGCGGCCGTGAGCGCGGGCGTGTCGTAGGGGTCACCCCCGCGACGGCGACCTGCACGGCGGCGTGATAGCTCGCGTAGTCCCGGCCACCGGGAGAGCCGCGGACCGCCGCCCACTCCCGGCCTGCGTAGGCCAACCAGCCAACCACCAAGCCGGCTGCCACCGTCCCCACCGTCTGTGCGCGCATCTGCCACCCGTATCGTTTTGGAGCCCCCGTGGCCGACACCCTCTTTGACACGGTGGCGCGGTGGCACGACGGCCGCCGCTGGGGCCGCCTGTTGGACGCCGGCACCGGCGCGCACAGCCTGGAGTGGTGCCTTGCGCGCGGCGCGGACGCGGTGGTGGCCGTCACGGGCGACCCGGCGCGCGAGGCGGCGCTTCGGCAGTCCTTTGGGCCGCGGCTCTCGCCCGGCGGCCGGGTCGTCTGTGGCAACTGGCAGGACCCGGCCTTCCTGGCGGGCGAGCACTTCGACGTCGTGCTGGCCGACTACCTGCTGGGTGCGATCGATGGCTTCGCGCCGTATTTTCAGCCGCAGCTGTTCGGGCGCCTCCGCCGCCACCTTGCGCCGGGCGGCGTGCTGTATGCCATCGGGCTTGCGCCCCTGCCCGACGCGGGGGGCGGCCCCGGGGCAGACCTGATCCGCGAGATCGCTCGCCTCCGCGATGCCTGCATCCTGCTGGCCGGGCACCGTTGCTACCGCGAGTACCCGCTCGACTGGGTGCTGCGCAGCCTCGATGGCGCGGGGCTGGAGGTGGAGGACGCCGTGGAGATCGACATCGTGTGGGGGGCTCGGTGGGTGGAGGGCCAGCTCGCCGTGTGCAGGGCCAAGCTCCCGTTGCTGGCGGATCGCGCCCTGGCCGCGTCGCTGGACGGGACCGTGGCAGACCTCCGCGAGCGGGCCCTCCGCGCCGTAGAGCAGGAGCGCGGCATCCGCCTCGGCGCGGACTGGGTGGTGAAGGCCCGCGTGCGCGCCTGAACGAGCGCTGGTCATGGGGAGACGGCCGCTGGGAGCGAGGCACGGAGGGCGGCGTCGTCTTCCCACAGCCGGGCGCCGGCCGCCGCCATCTCGGCGAGGGCCCGTGCGCCGTCTCCCGGTTGGAGGCCGACCGCCCGCACCCCGGCGACGAGCACGTCGACCTCAAGGCCAAGCTCACGGGCGTCGAGCACCGTGGCTCGCACGCAGTAATCGGTGGCGAGCCCCATCACGACGATGCGCGACACCCCCGCTCCGGCGAGGGATTGGCGCAGGGTTGTCTCGCGGCGGCGCCCGTTGTCCCAAAATCCGGAGTAGCTGTCCACCCGGGGGTCTTCTCCTTTGGGCACGACCTGCCGGATGCGGCCGAGCGGCAGGCCCGCCGCCAAGTCCGCCCCCCGCGTGCCTTGCACGCAGTGGTCTGGCCAGAGGACTTGGGGGAGCCCGTCGAGCAGGATGGACTCCCCCGGGGCGCGCCCGGGGTGGCTGCTGGCGAAGCTCGCGTGGCCGCTGGGGTGGTGGTCTTGGGTGGCGAACACGAGCGGGAGCTGCGCCATCCAGCGGGCCGCGACAGGGAGAATGGCGTCGCCGTCAGGCACGGCCAGGGCGCCACCAGGCAGGAAGTCGTTTTGGAGATCGACCAGCAGCAGAGCGGTGCGCGTCATGGGAGGTCCTCGAAGGGGGTCGCGCCGATGTGCGCCCGTAGAGCCTCCGCGACGCCCGGGCGCAGGGTGTACCAGGTGGGCACGGGGCCGGGCCGTGGCGCTGTGCGGGGTGGCGCCGGCGCCGGCTCCAAGAGGGCCCGCGGGCCGCTGAGCCACGGCCCGAGGCGGCGGCGGAAGTTGGCTTTGTCCAGCGGGACGCCGAGGACGTCCTCTTGGAGCTGCTGGAGCTGGGCCAGGGTGAAGGGCCGCGGCAGCAGCGCCAAGCCCACCGGCTCCATCGCCTCGGCGCGCCGGCGCAAGCGCGCGTGGGCGCACCGAAGGATGGCGGGGTGGTCGAACGCGAGGGGCGGGACCTCGGTGACCGGGAACCATCGCGCGCCGGCGGCGTCGGTGCCGGGCCGCGGCGGGGCGTCGCCGCGCCCGACCAGCGCCAAGAAGGCCACGGCGACCACCCTGCCCCGCGGGTCGCGGCCCGGCGCTCCGAAGGCGCCGAGCTGCTCCATCCAGTGAAGCCGCAGCCCGGTCTCTTCTTCGAGCTCGCGCAGGACGGCGGCGTGGAGGCCCTCACCCTCCCGCACGAAGCCGCCCGGCAGCGCCCAGCCTCCCTCCCACGGCGGGATCGCCCGCTGGATGAGCAGGACGTGCAGCCCCGTACCGGGCGCCCAGCCGAAGACCACGGCGTCCGCAGCGACGGCGAAGCGCGCGACGCCGCCCACGTTGTACGCCCCGGGACCCCGCCCATCTGCGACCATCCCATCGGGCGGTGGCGCGCCGTCGGGCGCGGCCTCCGCGTCGCGACGGGGCGATGTGGGGCCCGGCGATGCCCCTGGGCGGGCCCCGGGGCTCATCGGCCCTCGGGGAGAGCCGCCGCCTGGAGGCTGGCGCGCTCCTCGGCGAAGCCCGGGCTCAGGATGGGGAAGCGGCACCACGTGCGGGGATCCAAGGAGGCGTCGTCGAGGTGGAAGGAGGGAGCCAAGCGCTCACGCTTCCACTGGTTGGCGCACCACAGACGGAAGAAGCGATCCACCCACACCCGAAGCTGGATCGCCGGCACATCCGGGAAACGGGCCTGCAGCGCCCACCACACCTCCAGAGGCTCTTGTTTCTCGCGGATGGCGAGGCCCTCGATCGCGTTGAGCACCGGGTAGGGCATGAGGTCCGACTCGTCGGTTTGGCCCGCGTCGGGGGGGCGCAGCTCGGCGGTGGGTGCCTGGGCGTTCACCGCGGCGAGCGCCGGGACCGCCGGCAGCGGGCCGTCGGCCGTGTGCTCGCGCCAACGCAGCCACTCCCGCAAAAAAGCCTTGTCGATCCCCCCCAGCGGCGCGAGACCCCCCGCGGTATCTCCGTCCATTGTGGCGTAGCCGACGGCGGCCTCCGAGCGATTGGAGGTGGTGAGGAGGAGCTTCTGCTCGACGTTGGCGAGCAGCCACACCCCCGGCGCGCGGGCCCGGGCCTGGATGTTCTGAAGCGCGAGGTCGTCGGTGGGGAACGCGAGCGGCTGCGGGCGGCCCGCCGACACGAGCCCGCGGTAGGCCGCCACGATGGTCTCCACGTCCCACTCTCGGTGGGTGGCGCGCACGGCCTCCGCGACGGCCGCGGCGGCGCGCCGCGTGACCGGGCCCGAGTTCGCGGTGGCTTGGTAGACCGTGGCGAGGACTTCGCCCGGCGACTTCAGCCCGCCGCCAGGATCCTCGGCCAGCGCGGGCGCGAGGCGGGCGGCTTCTGCCGCGCCGAGGGTGTCTACGGCGAGGCGCAGGGCGTCGGCGCACAGCACGGCGCAGGCTGCGGAGTCCGCTCCGCCCGAGAGCGACACCACCCAGCCGCGGGCACCCGCGCGGCGGAGGTGATCCCACAAGCCCAGGGCGACGGCGCGCTGGAAGGCCCGAAAGCGGCCGTCCGGCGCGGCTTCTGGATCGACGGACAGCGACGCCGGAGCCTGGGGCGCCACCCGTCGCACCTGCCCGGGGACCGCCACCCGGCCCCCGTCGTCAGCGGGGGAGGCGGCGAAGCTCGCGGTGCGGGCCCGGTGGAGGCGCAGGCGGTCCACGTCCACCACGGCCGTGCACAGCCCGACCAGGGCCGGGCTGAGGCGCGGGCTCCGCGCCACCAAACCCTCGGGCGTCGCGATCAAGGCGCCGCCGTCGTAGACGATGCGCCCGGCCTCGTTTCCGGAGAGGTTGGCGTACACATAGGCCACCCCGCCGGAGCGGGCGCCCTCCAGCACGATGCGCTCGCGCACTGCATGTTTGCCCAGCGCAAAATGGCTCGCGCTCGGGTTGAGCAGGATGTCCGCTCCCCGGCGCGCGGCCTCCCCGCCCGGACGCTCTGCCGTCCAGGCCTCTTCGCAGATTTCGAAGCCGAGGGTGAGGCCGTCCACGGTGAAGAGGTGGTCTCCCACCGGCACCGTCGCGCCCTCAACGTCGACGCTGGCCCGCGCCCCGCGCGGCCACGGACGAAACCAGCGCGGCTCGTAGTGCACGCCGTCGCCGGCGAGGCTGCGTTTGGCGGCGATGCCCGCCAGCACGCCATCGACGAGCAGCGCCACGGCATCGAGCACGACCCCGCGGAACGCGAAAGGCAGCCCGACGGCGACGGCGAGGCCCCGGGTGTGCCCCCGCAGCGCGAGGCAGCTCTCCCAAGCGCGCCGGGCGACCCCCGCCGACAGGAAGGCGTCCTCACAGCCGTAGCCGCTGATCGCGAGCTCCGGAAGGCAGAGCACCGCCACCTCCGCGGCGCG
>JBEIVK010000974.1:0-1600 GCA_040373935.1 Alphaproteobacteria bacterium | reverse complement strand
GGTGCGCGCGGAGGCGCTCGGCACGCGCCTGGCCGCGCTCGGCGAAGACCTCGGCGGGTTCACGCTGCTGCCGGTCCGCCCCGCGCTCTGCCACGTCGTGGGGCTGCGCGCCCCCCGCATCCTCGTGTCCGCGAGCGTGCGGGCCGCGCTGCCCGCGGACGCCCTCGGCGCCGCCCTCGCCCACGAGCGCGCGCACCTCACCCGGGGAGATCTGCGCTGGTCGGCCGCGCTCCGGCTCGCCACCGCGGCGGTCCCCGGCGCCGGCTTCTGGCACGGAATCTGGCGAGAGGCGGCTGAAGACTGCGCAGACGACGACGCCGCCCGCGTCCACGGCGGCGGGGCGGTCGCCGATGCGGTGCTGCGCGTGGCGCGGCTGGGGGCCGATGCGCCCGCGCTGGGCCTCGGCGTCGGCGGTGCCACGGGCGAGGCCGCGCTGGAGCGCCGGGTGCACCGCCTCCTCGCCGGCGGGGAGCCCCCGCGCCCGCCCCGCGCCGGGCTGGGCCTCGTCCTCGGCGGAGCGGCGGCCGCCGCAGCCCTCGCCGTCGCCCACGGCGCCGTCCACCACGCCGTCGAGACCGCCTGGGGCTGGCTCGGAGGGTGACGCCGGCCGCGGTTTGCGGCTGCTCTACTACCGCTGATAGTAGGCTGCCTCCCCGGAGGCCGCGTGCGTCGCCTTGCCGCCATCAGCGTGTTCATCGGCCTCCAGGTCGGCGCCTGCCACTCCCACGGGCACAGTCACGGGGGCGGCGCGGCCGGCGACCACGGCCACGGGCACGCCGAGACGGAGGACCCGCGGCCCACCCTGTCGTTCACGCTGTACGCGGACGGGTTGGAGCTCTTCCTGGAGGCGCCGTCCTTCGTCGTGGGCCAGCCGTCCCCCCTCGTCGCGCACTTTACGGACGCCCGGGATCCGGCCGGCTTTGTCTGGGTCACCGCCGGGGCCGTCACCGCCACCCTGCGCAGCGCAGACGGCCACGAGGACGCCGCCTCCGTCGACGCCCTGCTCCGCAACGGCATCTTCAAGCCCATCCTCACCCCAACGCGGGCCGGTGAGGCCACGCTCACCCTGCGCCTCACCGGGCCGGTGGAGGGCACCGTCGACGTGGGCCCGGTGGTCGTCCACCCCTCCGTGGACGCCGCTGTCGCCGCGGCCCCCGCCGAGGCGGCCGGCGAGCCCACCGTCTCGTACCTCAAGGAGTCCCAGTGGAAGACGGCCTACGCCACCGCCCTCGCGACCTCCGGTGGCGTGCGGGACAGCGTCCCCGCCTCCGGTGAGCTGCTGGCCCCGCCCGACGCCCGCGCCCTCGTCGACAGCCCCATCGCCGGCCGCCTCGAGCCCACCGCGCTCCTGCGCGTCGGCGCCGCGGTCCAGCCCGGAGACGTGCTCGCGCGCATCATTCCCATCGGCGGGGAAGACCGCGCGGCCGTCGACGCCGCCCGCGCCGAAGCCGACGCCGCCCTCGCCCTCGCGCAGGCCGCCGCGCAGCGCGCCACCCAGCTCCACCCCGCCGTCGTCTCCACGGAGGGCCTCGAAGCAGCCCAGGCCGCGGTGGGCGTGGCCGAAGCGCGGGTGGCCGAAGCGCGCGCCCGGGGGCAGGCC
>JBEIVK010000901.1:0-1769 GCA_040373935.1 Alphaproteobacteria bacterium | reverse complement strand
TCAAGCAGCGCACCCGCAAGACGCTCGAGTACTTCCACGCCGACCGGCTCAACTACGCGGTCACCGGCACGCCCAACCGCCTCGAGTACGATCAGGGCTTCTTCGTGAAGGGCGGCGACGGGCTGGCGGACGTGAAGCCCATCGCGCACCTCTACAAGACGCAGGTGTACGCCCTCGCGCGCGCCCTCGGGGACCGACTGTGGGCCCTCGGGCAAGCCCTCGACGCGCCCGCCGTGCGCGCCCTCGCCGCCGCCGGGGGTCTCGACGCCGCGGCCTGCGCCGCCGCCGGAGACGCCGCTCTGGAGGCCAACCACGCCGAAGCCACCGCGCGCGGCGTGTTCGACGTGCCAACCGTCACCGGCGACGGGCGCCTCTGGTTCGGGCTGGACCGCTTGGGCGCCGCAGCGGCCGACTGGGGGGCGCCGCCAGCGGCCGCGCTGCCGACCGGCGGCCCCGGCGGCGATGTGCAGCTCTTTCATGACTTTGCGAGCCCATTCTCCAGCCTCGGCGTGCTGGCCGCCGCCGGCCTGGAGGCCGCCCACGGGGTCCGGGTGCGCGTGCGGCCCTTGCTGCTGGGCGCGCTCTTCCGCCAGCTGGGAACGCCCATGGTGCCGCTCTTCGCGATGGACGCGCCGCGGCAGCGCTGGATGATGGCGGACCTGCTCGCGCAGGCCGAGGCGCTCGGCTTTCCCCTCGCCTTCCCGGACTGTTTCCCTGTCCGCACGGTGCTGCCCCTGCGGGTGGCCCTGGTCGAGCCGGCGGTCACCGTGCCGCTCATCCACGCGCTGTGGGCGCACAACGTCAACATCGGCGAGCCGGGCCCGTTGCGGGAGGCGCTGGACGGCGCAGGCTTCGACGGCGCGGCCCTGCTCGCGGCAGCGGACGCGCCAGCGGTGAAGGCGGCCCTCATCGACAACGGCGAGGCGGCGCTTCGCCAGGGCGTGATCGGCTTGCCCGGCTGGGTGCTCCCCGACGGCATGGTCTTTTGGGGCGTGGACCGCATCCCGCTCGTCCGGGCCGGGCTGGCGGGCTTTCCGTGGCCGCCGGAGGCCCGGTGAGCCCGCTGGCCCTGGTGGCGCTGGCCCTCGGCGCCCGCGCCGCGACGCCCGCGGAGGTGCCAGACGCAGCGGCGGCCTGGGCGGTGCGCCTGGACCGCGTCTACGCGAACCGCAAGGCCCGCAAGCCCACGGTGCTGGACGGCGTCCCCATCGCCATGGCCTGCCCCGGGCCCGGCGCGCCGCCGTCGTTCCCGCCGGGCGCCGGCGAGGCCGCCCTGGCCCGCTATGCGGCGGACCCGTCGGCCTTCGAAGCCGCCTGCCAGGCGCGGGGCGGCACGGGTTGGATGCTGCGGGTGGACCTGCTGCCGACCGACCGCCAGCGCTTCGCCCCCGCCTGGGTGAAGGTCGTGCGGGCCCCCAGCGGAGACGCCCGGGCCGACCTCTCCTTCTGGCTGGAGCAGGGCGTGGCGGCCAGCAGGGGCGGGCACCTCGTCGCGGCCAGCGGCCCGTGGCTGGTGGAGCTGCATCTGCCCTGCGGGGTGGAGCCGCTGGTCCCCTACGAGATCGGCGACTTTCTCGGCGTGTTTTCTGCGGCACCCGCCCTCCCGGAGCCGCTGCTCGCGTGGAGCCCGTGCGCGGCGGAGGCCTTTCGCCTGCTGGACGCCGCGCAGGCGCGCGCCGCGGCGGCCGCCGAGACCGAGCTGCGCGGGCTGCGCTTCCCGGCGGCCCGCGCCGCGGTGGTGGAGCTGCCCGACGACGACGACGACGACG
>JBEIVK010000196.1:0-6708 GCA_040373935.1 Alphaproteobacteria bacterium | reverse complement strand
CGTCGTCGTCGTCGTCGTGGGTGGCGTCGTCGACGGCGTCGCTGTCGGTGGCGTCGATCCGTGCCGCGAAGCGCGCTGCCGCGGCCGCTTCGGCGGCGCCCACGAAGAGCGGCCCCTCTCCCACGACCGCCAGCACGTCCTCGACCGACACGCGGGCCGGCGGCGCGCGCCCGGGGGCCAGGGCGAGCACCGCCTCGACCACCTCGGGATCCAGCCCCGGCGGCGGCTCCGGCAGCACGCCGCCCGGCCCGGCTTGGGCGAGCCAAGCCTCCAGCGCGGCGATGTCGGCGGGGGTGCTCACGGAGGGTAGCCCTGGCGGAAGGCCTTGCAGGCGCGGTGGAGGATGACGTCGAAGTTGCCCACGGTGACGCCCATGGCGGCGGCGCATTCTTCGCGCGTGCGGTCTTCGAGGAGGCGCATGCGCAGCGCCTCGGCGTAGCGGGGGTTCAGCCGGGAGAGCGACAGCTCCACCGCCGCGCGCGTCTCGGCCTGCTCGGGGGCGACCTCGGGGGCGGGCGGGGCCTCGGACATGGTGAGCGCGGCGGTCTCCTCGGGGGGGCGGGCGTCGGTGAAGGCGCGCTGCCGCGCCTGGGCGCGGTGGACGTCCATCGCGCGGTTGATGGCGATGCGCCGCATCCAAAAGAAGATGCTGACGTTGCCTTCGGGGTGGTACTGGGCGATGCGCTCGAGCACGATGCGGAAGGTGTCCTTGAGGACGTCTTCGGCGAGCTCCCGCACCGGCAGCCGCGGCAGGATGACCTGCCGGTAGAGCTTGTCGGAGAACCACGTGAACAGCGGGCCGGCGGCCGCGCGATCTCCCGCTTGGAGGCGGAGGACCACGGCGCGCTCGGCGGCGATGTCCACGGGGCCCGGGTCCGGTGCGGTCACGGGTGCCTCCTCGGCCACCCGGCGCGACAACGGCCGGGCGGGGGCAAGTCTTACACGGCGCGTGGGCGGCGGGGAGGGCGGGCGGCGACAGGGCCGGCGGGCCGGGGTACGGCGGGCCCGGGGGGCGTTGCGGGGGGCGGAGCCCCCTGCCCCAAAATCCCCAACAACTCCAGATGGGAAGGTTGGAATGGCCGGGGAGGCACCGAAGCTGCGGCCGTACCAGGAGGCGGCGATCGCCGCGGTGCTCGCGGCGCGAAAGGCGGGCACGCGCCGGATGGTGGTGTGTCTGCCGACAGGCGCGGGGAAAACCGTGATTTTCGCCGCGCTGGCGCGGATGGCGCGGCGGCCGGTGCTGGTGCTGGCGCACCGGTCGGAGCTGGTGGCGCAGGCCCGCGAAAAGTTGGCGGCGGCCCTTGGGGATGAGCGGGTGGTGGCGGTGGAGCAGGCGGAGAGCCGGGCCCACGCGGAGGCGCGCGTGGTGGTGAGCAGCATCCGCAGCCTGCACGCGGCGCGGCTGGCGCGCCTCGTGGAGCGGCGGGCGTTCGGGCTGGTCATCTACGACGAGTGCCACCACGCGCCGGCCGAGGACAACCAGCGGGTCCTGCGGGATCTCGGCTGTTTTTCGCCAGAGTGGGACGGGACGCTGCTCGGCGTGACGGCGACGCCCTCGCGCGGGGACGGCCTGGGGCTGGACGCGGTCTTCGAGAAAATCGTGTTCAGCCGTACCTTGCCGGAGCTCATCGCCGAGGGGTGGCTGTGCCCGCTGCGCGGGTTTCGGGTGGACACCGCGGCGGACCTCGCGGCGGCGGCGCCGGCGGGGGCGGGCGACTTCGTGCCGGAGTCGCTGGAGGCCGTCGTGGACATCGAGGACCGCAACGCCTTGGTGGCGCGCTCCATCCAGGAGCTGGCGCGCGGGCGGCGGACCATCGCCTTCTGCGTGACGGTGCGGCACGCCGAGCACCTCGCGCGGGCGCTGACGCTGCTGGGCGTGCGGGCGGCGCCGGTCTGGGGCGAGATGCCGGCCGACCGGCGGGCGGAGACGCTCGCGGCCTTCCGCGACGGGCGGCTGGACGCGCTGACGAATGTGGGCGTTTTGACGGAGGGCTTCGACGACCCGGGGGTGAGCTGCGTGGCGATGGCGCGGCCGACGCGCAGCCCGGGGCTCTACGCGCAGTGCGTCGGGCGGGGCACGCGGCTGGCGCCGGGCAAGGCGGACTGCCTCGTGCTGGACTTCGTGGACGTGTCCTCGGTGCCGCTCGTGACCCTGCCGACCTTGGCGGGCCTGCCCCGCGAGATCGACCTGGAGGGCGCCACCTTGGAGGAGGCGGCCGAGGTGATGGCGCGCGTGGCCTTCGATCACCCGGGCTTCTTGCTGGAGGCCGGGTCCATCACGCTGCCCGAGATCCAGGCGCGGGCGGCGGCCTTCGACCCGGTGCACCTGACGGTGGACCCGGAGGTGCGGGCGATCTCCCCGTTCGGCTGGGAGTCTTGGGGGGCGCGCGGCATCGCGCTGCACTTTTTCCGGTCCAAGGGGGCCGCGGCGTCTGGGCGGCTCTCGGTGGCCGAGGTGGTGGGCGGGGCCCGCGGGGGCTTCACCGTGCGCCTCGACGGCGCCGAGGTGGCGCGCTTTCCCAGCTTGACGGCGGCGGTGGAGGCGGTGGACCACGAGGTCCGCCGCATGGGCCGCATGGCGGCAGACTCGGCGGACGAAGCGGCGGACTGGCGGCGGGACCCGGTGCCGCCCGGCCTCGCGGCGTCGCTGGCGCGCGAGGGGCTCCACGCGGTCACCTGGGGCGAGGCGGTGCGCCGGCTCGGGTTCCGGCTGCACCACCCGCGGCCGCCCCGCCCGCCGCGGCGGGAGGGCGGCGGGCGGCCTACTCGGGGGTGAAGCCGCTGTAGGCGGTGAGCTCGCGGTCTTCCCAGAGGAAGCCGTCGTCGTCGATGTCCTCGACCTTCACCACGCCGAGGCCGAGCACGTTGTAGGCCGTGATGGTGCTGGTGCGGCTGAGGTCGGTGCCGAAGCCGAAGCCGCCGCCGCTGTCGACGAGGGTGTAGCGGGTCTCGAGGACCAGGGCGTCGGCGAAGGTGCCGGCGGCCGTGGTGACGCTCTCGAAGCCGATGACCTGCGTCTCGCCGGTGACGGACCAGCTCGCGAGGCCGAGGGCGTCGCTCGCGTCGTAGGCGAAGGACCAGGAGTAGCCCGGGACCATCAGCGACGGGTCGTCGATGTCCTTGCGCGGCGTGGAGAGCGCCATGTTGACGCTGGTGAACACGCCGTCGGTGAGCGAGTAGCTGGTGAGGGCCGTGGCGTCCCCGACGCAGGTGTGGTTTTCGAGGACGGTGTAGTTGGTGCCCGCCGAGCCGGCCATGAAGCGCTGCAGCACGGCGACGCCGCCCGCGGGGTTCCAGGAGTTGATGGTGACGGCCTCGGTGTAGACCTGGCCATCGTAGGCGGTGGTGCGGTAGGTCCACGAGGCGGCCGCGCCATTGCCCCAGGGCCGGTACGGGTTGCAGGCGGCGTCTTCGTCCACCTGGCCGTCGCAGTCGTCGTCCACGCCGTCTTCGAAGCCGTCCGGCGCGCCCGGGTAGATGGCGGCGTTGGTGTCGTCGCAGTCGGTGGCGTCTGCCGCGTAGCCCTCGGGCGCCTCGCAGGCCTGCGTGGTGTCCCCGCCGATGGCGCCGAAGCCGTCGCCGTCGGCGTCCGCGGTGAAGGTGTCGGCGTCGGCGGGCACGCCTTCGTCGGGCGTGCCGTCGCAGTTGTCGTCGATGTTGTTGCACGTCTCTTCGGCGGCGGGGTTCACGTAGTCCCGCGTGTCGTCGCAGTCCCCGCCCTCGGCCACGAAGTTCTCGTAGGGCTCGCAGGAGACGGCGGTGTTGTCGGAGTCGCCGAAGCCGTCGCCGTCGCCGTCGAAGTAGTACGTCTGCACGCCCTCGGCGTCGTTTTCGTCGGAGGCGCCGTCGCAGTCGTCGTCCTTGCCGTTGCAGGACTCCGTGGCGTCCGGGTTGACCGAGGCGTCGTCGTCGTCGCAGTCGCCGTCGGCGGGGGAGAAGCCGTCCTCGTCGAGATCGGCGTTGGGATCGGTGGTGTCGCCGCCGGTGTCTTCGCCGTCGGGCTTGGGCTGGATGATCTGGCCGGTGCAGCCGACGGCCAGCAGGGCGAGCAGGGGAAGGACAGCGGTGCGCATGGCGTCTCCGGGAGCGCGAATCGGGCTGAGACTGTAACCAGGGTGCCACGGCCTTTCACGGCCCGCAGGCGTGGCGCGCGCGCTCAGCGGGCGGCGCCCTCCGCTCCTTCGACGCCCTCATACGTGACGGTGACCGTCATGCCGGGCCGGGGCACGGCGCGGCCGTGAAAGACGATGGCGTTCTCGCCGATGTCCCACGTCCAGCCGTCGGTGTCGCGGGAGGGGATCTCCACGTCGTCCACGTAGACCACGAGGGTGTCCGGCTCGGGCAGGCGCGACAGGTAGAAGGTGTCGTTCCAGCCCGCGATGTCGAACGCGATCTGCTCCAGGAACGCCGCGTGGTCGGGGGTGCAGATGGAGGCCCGACGGCCCTCCGTGAGCGTGGCCGCCTCGGCGTAGCGGGGGCCGGCGTCCGCGGCGAGCACCCCGGCGACGCAGCCGGCGGGGAGATCGCCCACGATCGCGTGGACGAAGGCGCCGCCGGGACCGGCCAGGGCCTGCAGCTCGTCGACGTAGGCCTGCACCGGCAGGGGAGAGTGGTCGTCTTCGTCCGAGAAGATGATGACGACGAGGCGCGCGCCGTCCCGCAAGAAGCCCGGGCTGGTGGAGGGCTGCACCGCGACGACGGCCTGGGTGAGCCCCTCCTCGGTGCGGGCGCCGCGGGTGCCGACGAGGACCTGGGCGAGGAAGGCGTCGTCCAGCGCGGGCGTCTCGGCGGTGAGCACGGGCCCGACGAAGCCGGGGCGGGACGGGTCCGTGGTGGTGACGGCGAGGCGGAAGTCGGCCAGCGTGGAGCCGAGGACGGCGGTGAAGCTGGAGAACGACGCGCCGAGCCGGGCCTGTTCTTCGCCCATGGAGGAGCTGTCGTCGACCACGAAGAGGACGTCCGCCTTGGGGAAGGCGCCGTCCTGCTGGAAGGTGTCGACGATTCCGCGCTCGACGACCTTGTACTCGGAGCAGGCGGGGCCGGCGACGAGGGCGGCGACGAGGGCGGCGGCGCGGCGGGCGGTCATGCGGCTCGGGGCCTCCACCCGGCTATACTATCGCGGGGAGGGCGCCGCGGATGCTGTGGTGGGTCGTCATCGCCGGGTGCAGCGAGAAGGCCCGCTTGCCGGAGGCGCCGGAGGGGTTGGCCGTCGAGGCCGTCGAGGTCCGGCCAGCGGTGGTCGAGGCGCTCACGGGGCCGGCGGGCGGGCTGCCCGTGGCCTTCGAGGCATGGGTCACCTACGCGGGCGCCGACGCGCCGGTGCGGGCCGACGTGGTGGAGTGGTCGCTCTCCAATCTGTCGGTGGGCGCCATCGACGAGGCCGGCCTCTTCACGCCCGGCGCGACCAACGGCGGGGTGTCCTGGGTGACGGCCCGCCTCGCCGGCGCCGAGGGCCAAAGCACGCTCACGGTGCGCTACCGGGACGAGCGGGTGGAGGGAGACGCAGACCCGTCCCTGCTCGAGGGGGCGGCCTTCGTGGAGAGCCCGCTGTGGCTGTACCCCCAGGATGGCGTCAACCTGCCCCGCAACACGCCGTCGCTGCTGTTCCAGTGGGCCGACCCCCTGCCCGACTTGCCGGTGCACACCTGGCGCGTGCGCGTGCGCTCGGCGATCAGCGACGTCAGCATCTACACGCGGTCCACCGAGACGGTCTTCGATGAAGTGACCTGGCAAACCCTCGCGGCCACGAACGCGGGCGGCACCATCACCGTGGAGCTGTCCGGCGCCGGGCCGGGCGTGGCGTGGGCGGCGCCGCCGCGGGAGGTCACGGTCAATCGCTTCGACGCGCGGGGCGCCATTTACTACTGGAGCACGTCGGTCGCCGGCATCCTGCGCACGCCCTACGGCGAATCCCCGGAGCCCTACCTCACGCAAGCCGGCACCGGGCGTTGCGTGGCCTGCCACGTCGTCAGCAGCACCGGGCGACTGGCCGTCACTTTTGACGGCGGCAACGCCCCCATCGGCGTATACGACATGGACGCCGGGGCCTTCGCGGGGCCCGGCAACACGGCGCAGACCGGCAACTTCAAGGCATTCTCGCCGGACGGCCGCTTTTTGCTGGCGACGTACCAGGGCGGCCTTTTCCTGCACGATGGCGAGACCGGGGACTTGATCGGGGCCGTGCCGCTCGCCGAGACGGTGACGATGCCGGATTGGTCCCCCGACGGCACGCGGGTCGTGCTGGTGGCGACGGACCCGGCGCGGCATTCGCTCGATTGGTCCTTCGGCGGCGGGCGGCTGGTGGTGCTGGACCACCTGGGCGACGGCCAGTTCGGCGCGCTCTCGGAGCTGTGGGCCCCGCCCGCGGGGCTCAACGTGTTCTACCCGGCGTGGTCTCCGGACGGCGAATGGGTGGCGTTCAACCTCAGCGCCGGCGACTCCTACGACGACCCGGACGCCGCGCTGTACATCCTGTCCGGCGCGGGCGGGTCGCCGGTCGAGCTGGCGGCGGCCAACCTCGGCGCGGGCCTCACGAACTCCTGGCCGCGGTGGGGCCCGCTGCCGGACGACGACATCCTCTGGCTCGCGTTCTCGTCCAAGCGGGCCTATGGCGCGGTCACCGCCGGCAACCCGCAGATCTGGGTGACGGCGGTCGACCCGGCGCGGGCGGCGGCGGGCGAGGACCCGTCCTGGCCCGCCTTCTGGCTG
>JBEIVK010000740.1:0-2322 GCA_040373935.1 Alphaproteobacteria bacterium | reverse complement strand
GCCGTGCTGGAGGGCTGGGGCTTGCTGGACCCGGTGGATGCGGCCCTCGGCGCCGGGGCGGACGTCCTCTGGCTCTCGCCCGACGCCGCCGCCGCCGGGTCGGTCGCGCGGGCCGAGGCGGCGGGCCTTGGCGTGTGGGTGGGCCCGGTCGCCCGGCCGGCGGCGGCGCGGGCGGCGGCCCTGCCGGGTGTGGGCGCCCTCGTCCTGCCGGACCCGGCGGTGCTCCCATGATGCTGTTGGTCGCGGGCGCGGCCCTCGGCACGGCGCTCGCGGCCCCGCAACTCGACCGGGTGGACCTCCTCGCGGAGTCCCCCGGGCGTCTGTTCACGGAGGACCTCCGCGTGCTGGCCCTCGCCCCCGCCGCAGGGGCGGCGCGGCTGGTCGGCCAGGTCCAGCCGGTCTGGTCGCTCGGGCCCGGCCCCTGGCACCTCGCCGTGTCGGTGCGCCGCCAGGATCTCCGCGTGGAGCTGCCCTTGCCCGCCCAAGGCTGGAGCGTGTCGGCGGGGGTCTCCACGCGCCTGCTGTACCCGGAGGGCCTCACGGCGGCGCTCGCCTGGCGTCCCGGGCGCTGGCGGATCGCGGCGGGCGCGCACCTGGGCACCGGCGCGGGCTGGGCGCGGCCGCGGCCGGAAGTGTTGCGGGTGGGGCCGGTTCTCGCGGTGGGTGTCGGCGCGGCGCCGCCCGCGCGCTAAGCTCTTCGGGCCATGCGAACCTCCCTCTGCCTGATGTTCACCCTTGGCGCGTGCGCGCCGTCCACCGGCGATGACACGGCCGCGCCGGTCGACTCCCCGGCGCCGGACACCCCGCCCGTCGAGCCCGAGGCCTGCCGCGAGGTGCTGCTCGAGGTCATGGGAGACGACCCTCCGCGGGTGGGCGACGAGTGGACCGTCTGGCTGCGCTGCGACGGCGCCACCCTCGCCGGGGTGGCCATCGTGCGCGTGTCGCCGCCCGAGATGGCCCGCATCGATGACAACATCGTCACCTGGCTCGACGCCGGTGAGGCCAGCCTCTTCGCGCAGTACGGCGCCGAGCGTGGCGAGCGGGTCGTCGTCGTCGCCCCTTGACGCCGGCTGGCGGCGGGTCATGCTGCCGGCCGGAGGTGTTCATGGGTCGCTTCGCCGGGTCGCACGTCCTCATCACCGGTGCCGGCAGCGGCATCGGCCGCGCCACCGCGCAGCGCCTCGCCGCCGAGGGCGCCGCGTTGACGCTGGTCGGGCGGCGGGCGTCCGCGCTCGCCGAGACGGCGGCCCTGCTGGGCGCCGCGCCGGTCTGCTTGGCCGCCGCCGACATCACCTCCGAGGCCAGCATCCGCGCCGCGGTCGCCGCAGGGGTCGCGGCGCATGGTCCGCTCTTCGCGGTCGTCGCGAACGCCGGCCAGGGCGGGCCCAACACGCCGGGCCCGGACGACCGCTTCTTTTCCCTCGTTGAGGCCAACCTCACCGGCACCTACCGCACGTTGCGCGCCGCCGAGCCCCATCTCCGGCCGGGCCCGTCCCCGCGCCATCTCGTCGTCGTGGCCAGCATCCTCGCGCGCTTCGGCGTCCCCGGGTACACCGGCTACTGCGCCGCCAAGGCCGGCCTGCTGGGCCTCGTGCGCGCGCTCGCGCTCGAGCTCGCGCCCGCGCGGGTGCAGGTCAACGCGCTCTGCCCGGGCTGGGTGGACACCGCGATGGCCTGGGAGGGCATTGACGGCATGGCAGCGGGCATGGGCATCGCGCGGGAAGACGCGCACCGCCGGGCCATGGAGGCGGTCCCGCTGGGCCAGATGGCCCGCCCCGAGACCATCGCCGGCACCATCGCCTGGCTGCTCTCGCCCGACGCGCAGGGCACCACCGGCCAGGGCATCGACGTCAACGGCGGGGCGTGGATGGGATAGACTGCCGGCCTGCCCCCGGAGCCGCCGTGCCGCCTGCCCAGACCATCTGGATCGTCTACGCCTCCATCGCGAGCACCACGGTGCTCATCCCGGTGGTGGCGCTTCTCCAGACGCCGCCGGTCCGGGAGGCCCCGGCGCCGTTCGCGGTGGCCTTCTTGGTGTTGGCGCTGGGCGTGGTTGGCGCGAGCCTCGCGCTTCCGCGCATCAATCCCCGCCTGCAGGGCACCTTTTCCGGGTACCTCATCCGCTGGGCCCTCGCGGAGTCGGCGGTCATGTTCGGCTTCGCCGGCCGCCTGAACGGCCTGCCGCTCTGGCACCTTGGCCTGTGCGCGGCGCTCGCCCTGGTCGGGCTGCTCCTGGCGATGCCGACGGCCTTCGCCGGGGGCGGTCGGCCGACTCCTCCCCCCGCCTGAGGGACTGCGCCTCAGCCGCCGGCTGGCGGCGCG
>JBEIVK010000314.1:0-5030 GCA_040373935.1 Alphaproteobacteria bacterium | reverse complement strand
GACGACGGGGCAGACCTGCGCGCCCCAGGGCGCGGCCTCGCGCCGGCCGTGGACCTCCTCGCGTCGCCCGACGCCCTCGACGCCGCAGCCGGGGCGGCGCGCCTCGTCTACGCCCCGGTGGGACTGGGTGCATTTCGCGACGGGCCGATCGATGCCGCCACGCTCGACGCGCTGCAGGCCGGGCTGCGCGGGCTGGATGCGCGCGGGCTGCACGCGATCCTGCGCTTCCACCACGCCCGCCCCGGCGATGGCACGGACGCGCCCGCGACCGTCATCGCCACGCACCTCGCCCAGCTCGGGCCGCTGCTCGCCGACGCCCCGGCCGTGCTGATCGTGCAAGCCGGCTTCCTCGGCGACGGCGGCGGGTGGACGGACTCGGCGCACGGCCACCTGGACTCCGCCGCGGTGCCGTCCGCGGTCGTCGAGGCCCTGCTCGCTGCGCTTCCGCCAGAGGTGCCGCTGCAGGTGCGCACGCCGGCCTGGAAGCTCGCCCTCACCGGCGGCCCGGTGACGGTGGAGCAGGCCTTCTCGGGGGCCCCGGCTGCGCGCACCGGCCACCACAACGACTGCGTGCTCGGCTCGGACACCGACGGCGGGACCTACCCGCCCGAGGCCGTGGCAGAGTGGACCGCCTTCGTCACGGGAGAGAGCCGGTTTGTCCCCGTGGGCGGCGCGCTCTGCGCGGCCAACCTGCCGCGCACCGACTGCGCGGCCGCGCACGCCGAGCTGTCGGCCCTCGGCTTCGTCTACCTCGCCGGAGCCCCGCACCCGGAGGTCTGGGCGGCCTGGGAAGCGGGCGGCTGCGCGGAGTCGCTCGCGGCCCGCCTCGGCCACCGCCTCGTCGTCACGGCGGCGCAGGCCTCGGCCGAAGTGGCGCCGGGGGGCCTGCTGCGCGTCGTGGTGGACCTCGAGAACACCGGGTTCGCGCCAACCGTTCGGGCGCAAGACGTCGCGCTGGTCGTCGGCACGGCCAGCGGCGCCGAGGTACTGCCGCTGCCCTTCGTCGACACGCGGCGCCTCGCGGGCGGCGCGCGCTTGCGGCTGGACCTGGGCGTTCGCGTCCCCGCCGGCACCGACGCCGAGGCGGTCTCTCTCGCCCTGCGCCTCTCGGACCCGCTGCTGCCCGGGGATCCGCGGGCCGCAGTGCCGTTGGGCGGCGCCCTCGACTTCGACCCATCGTCGGGCGACAATCTGCTTTTCCCGTCGGTCCCGGTGCGCGCGCGCGCCCCCGGGCGCCCGGGAGCCGACGGCCGACACCTGGGCGCTCGCCCCCTGAGCCCACCCCGCGGCGGCTTGCCAGGACGCCCCGAACGGGCGAAGACGGGCCCCCGAGGCCCCGCCATGCTCCTGATGCTCGCGCTCACCGGCTGCTCCCTCGTCGCCGACTCGGTCGGCGGCCCTGCCCGCCCGGGCGATCTGGCGGCAGTCGTCGTCACCGTTCCGTCCGGCGCCACCGCGCGCAGCATGGCCCCCGCCCTGGAGGAGGCCGGCGTCGTCGAGAGCGCCAGCGACTTCACCCTCTACGTCCGGCTCACGAAGGCGGGTGGCTGCATCAAGGCCGGGCGCCACCGCGTCGGCCCGGGCATGAGCGCCGCCGAGATCCTCGACGCCCTCTGCGGCGCGCCCCTGCCCGAGGACGTCCCCTTCACCGTGGTCGAAGGGTGGCGCATCCGGGAGATCGACGCCGCCCTCACCGAAAAGGGCTGGATCCAGGCTGGCGAATACGCCGCCATCGCCCTCTCGCCCGGGGGGCGCATCACCGCGCCCTTCGCGCTGCCGGACGGCAGCCTGGAGGGCTACCTCTACCCGGAGACCTACATGGTCGTGCCGGACCAGTGGGACACCACGGCCTTCATCCAGCGGCAGGTGGACCTCTTCGCCGCGCGCTTCGTCACCCCGTCCGACGCGGCCCTGAAGGGCTCGCCGCGCAGCCTGCACGAGTTGGTCGTGATGGCGTCGATGTTGGAGCGCGAAGAGCCGACGCCCGCCAACCGCCCGCTCGTCGCCGGCATCCTCTGGAAGCGCATCGACGCCGGCTGGAACCTCGGCGTGGACGCCACCTCCCGCTACACGCTGGACGACTGGAACGACCGCAAGGCCTTCCTCAAGAAGCTGCGGGACCCGGAAGACCCGTACAACACCCGGCTCCGGCCCGGCTTGCCGCCCACCGCCATCGGCAACCCGGCGGTGGGGGCGCTGCAAGCGGCGCTGACGCCCGAGCCCTCGGAGTACTGGTACTACCTGCACGACGAGCAACGGGTGCTGCACCCGTCGCGCAACGTCGCGGAGCACGAGGCCTTCCGGAAGCAGTACAACGTCTACTGACGGCGCCGCCGCCCCACCGCCGCCGCCACCGCGGCCGCCAGCGCGCCCAGCGCGACGCCGACCGGGGCGTGCTGCACGCAGCCGTACCGGGGCGTCTCCAACACCACCGCGCCCTCCCCGCAGTACACCTCGCCCGTGTTCGGATCCAAGCCGGCGGCCAAGGCGTCGACGTCGGAGGTGCCGTCCCCGTCGCTGTCCGTGCCGTCGTCCGACAACGCCGCGACCGCCGCGCGCAGGGCGCCCACGTCCATTCCCCCCGTGAGCCCGGCCGCCATCATCGCCTCGCCGAAGCCTTGGATGACCGTGCCGCTGCCGCCGGCCACCGTGGCGTGGCAGACCGTGCAGGCCGGCACGCAGTCCACGCCCACCTCTGCTTGCAGGGCCTCCGGGTAGTTGGTACTGGCGACCGCGGCGGACGCGGCCCACAGGAGAAGAGGAGTCAACGGAGCCTCCGGCCGGCGCAGCGCCGGCGCGCCTCAGAGCAGCACATGGACCTGCCCCAGCCCGTACCAGCGGGCCTCGGCGCCCGGGGTACACGCGAGGGTGCCGTGCAGGGCGTCGACCCGGATGTCCACGCGCGGCGTGATGAACCACTGCGCCGCCGCCCAGCCCGTCGCGACGCCGCCGAGGTCGTCTCCAGCCGCCGGGTCGCACCACTGGCCGGAGCCGCGCAGATGCAGCCCCTGCACGGCCTCCCAGTCCACCTGCGCGATCCCCACGCCGCCCGTGGACGCCGTGCGGCCTTCGCCCACGACATCGTGCAGCAGGTTGGCCTCGGCGAGCACGGCCACCCGCGGCGCCGGCGACCAGCGCGTCAGCAGGCCGTGCGCCTGGCGGGTGCGCGGCACGAGCAGCGCGACGTCCGCCTCCGCACGGCCGACCAGGCTGCTGACGCCAAGCTCCAGCGTCTTGGCGGGTGCGTAGGTGACGAAGCCCGCGTAGCCCCGCTCGCGGAAGGCGTCCGGCGCGACCTGCGGGTTGCCCGCGATGCCCATGAGCTCGCCGCGCCAGCCCTTCTTTTGCAGGGCGAAGGCCACGCCGGCCTGCTGGTCCGCGTTGGTGGAGGTGCGGGTGACGGAGCGCACGTACTGCGTGTGCTCCTCGGAGCGGATGCCGAACGGGAGGTTCATCCGGCCGGCCCGCAGCAGCATGCCCTTCGCGGGCTTCCAGCCCACCCAGGCGTCCCGCATCACCGCGTTCGCGCCATCCGGGTTGGAGGTGAACCACGCGCCCTGCGCGCCCTCGCTCACCGCGCCGCCGCTCAGGTAGGCCACGACCGGCCCAAGCTCGGCCGCGACGCGAAGATCTGCCTGCATCAGGATGAGGCGGGCCTGCCAGTCGGCCACCTCGCCATCCGCGCCGACCGTGGGCTGCGGAAAGCCCAGGCCGCGCACATCGCCCTGCAGCACGAGCCACTTGGGCAGCGGCACGGCCCCCCAGGCGAAGTCCTTCTCGCGGCCCGGCGCCTCGCCCTTGCCCTCGCCGCCGCCCATCGGCAGCAGCTGCCAGCCCAGCCCGCGCCCGTAGTCGGTGAGCGCCCCGCCGCCCGATGGGTCCACGTGGCACTGCGCGCACTGCGTGTACTTGTGCGCGATCATCCACGGGAAGGCCCACGCGTCCCCGCCGCCGAGGCCGACGACCACCCCCAGCGCGACGACGAGCGCCCGCAGCCGCCGCCACGCCTCAGCCATCGACCAGCTCCACCGCCGCCGCGCCCTTCATCTTCGGGTCCAGCGTCACGCCGAGGTAGCTCGGGATGGCGATGCCATGCTGGGAGACGTCGAAGTCAAAGGTGGCATCCACCTTGGTGGACGCGTCCCCGCGCTTGGCCGCGTAGTTGACCTTGACCGGCTGGGTGACGCCGTGCGCGGTGAAGGTGCCCGTCACGCTGCCCTTCAGCTTCTCGCCCGCCGCCGCCGGCAGCTTGAACTCGGCCTTGGGCACCGCCACCACCACGTCGGGGAACTTGCCCACCTCCAGGTAGGTGTTGTGCATGTGGTCGTCGCGCAGCGAGTTGTCCGTGCTGACCGTCTTCATGGGAACGGTGAAGCGGAGCGTCGTGCCGTCGTCGGACACGGTGAGCGTGCTGCCCACGCCCTCCATGTCCATGACCGTGCCCGTCGCCGCGAAGGTGACCTTCGGCGTCCCCACCACCTTGACGGCCGCCCAAGCCGGCGCGGCGAAGGCCCACAGAATCGGAACGGCAGAGAACCAGCGCATGCACACCCCCGACGCGCGACGATGCCATAACGCCTGACCGGCCGCACGGCGTCCCGCGCCCGACGCGCTACATTTCCCCATCGGGAGTGTCTCCATGCTGCTCTGGCCCGCCGTCCTCGCCGCGCTCACCCCCCTCGCCGGCGCGGCCCCCACCGTGGACGACCTCCTCGCCCCCGCCGGCGCGCCCCCCGCGGTGATCGTCGGCCGCTGTTCCCGCCTCGCCGACGCCCAGCGCGCCTCCGGCGCCCTCGCCCTCCTGCCCAAGCGCCCCGCCGGCCTCCTCCCAGACCCCTCGCAGCGCGAGGCGGTCCTCGCCCAGCTCGACCCCGACGCCCCCCTCACCCTCCGCGCCACCCGCGAGGCCGCCGTCCTGGAGGTGGGCCTGCGCGCCGGCGCCGCCCCCCGGGTCATGGGCCTGCTCGCCCTCGCGTCCGAGGGCCCGGGCCTCTGGCGCCACCCCGCCTCCGGCACCCTCGTCGCCGACG
>JBEIVK010000779.1:0-2126 GCA_040373935.1 Alphaproteobacteria bacterium | reverse complement strand
CTGTCCCCGGCCCCCTCGTCGAGCGCGGCAGCGGCGGCGGCGCCCTGCCCGATGTCGCCCTCTCCGCCGCCCTCGTGCGCGACGGCGTCGCCCGCCGCTACGCCCGCGGCGAGCCCCTCCAGCCGGGCGATGTCCTGAGCTTTCGCGTCGCGCTGGACCGCGCGGCCCCCGTCCGCCTGCTCCGCATCCCCGCGGGCGGCGCCCCCGCCGTGCTGCACCAACAGGACTTCGCCCCCGGCGAGGCGCCCTTGGGCGACCCGGCGGCCCCCCTCGGCTGGGCGGTGGACCCGGGCGAGACCCCCGCGCTCTTCGTGCTGGTCGCCGGCCCGGTCGATCTCGCCACCCTGCCGGTCGGGGAGGCGCCGGAGGCCACCTGCGCCGCCGTGCGCGCCGCCGGGGCCGGCTGCGACGCCCTCCCACCGCCGGGGCCGTCCCATGAGCGCCGCCGCCCTGCTCCTCGTCGCCGCCGCCCACGCGGGGGTCGTCCAGGGCACCCCCGCCCCGGTGGACGCCGCCTTCCGCCCCCGCCGCGTCGCCGTGCTCGTCGGCGTCCAGGATTACGCAGACCCGGCCCTGCACGGCCTGCGCTTCGCCACCGCCGACGCCACCGGCCTCGGCGCCCTCCTGCGGGACCCGGCGGTCGGCGCCTTCGACGAGGTCACCGTCCTCACCGGGCCCGCCGCCACCCGTCGCGCCGACCTCGAGCGCGCCCTCGCCCGCGCCACCGCCACCCTCCAGCGCGACGACACCTTCCTCCTCTACCTCTCCGGCCACGGCACCCTCACGCTGGACCCGGTGGAGGGCAGCCGCCTCTGGTTCCTCCCCGCCGACGCCCGCCTCGACGCCCCGGCCGCCACCGGCCTCTCCGTCGCCGCCCTCGAAGACGCCCTCGCCACGCTGCCCGCCCGCCGCCGCGTGCTCGTGCTCGACACCTGCCACAACGGCCGCGGCCCCGCCGGCGCCGGCCGCTCCGTGCTGGGCCCGGACACCGCCCGCCGCATCGCCAGCCTCAAGGGCGAGCCTCCCGCCCCCCGCACCGTCCGCGAGGTCAGCGAGTCCGAAGCCCGCCTCTACGCCGCCCAGCTCCACCAGCCGGCGATGGAAGACCCGGCCCTCCAGCACGGCGTCTACACCCACTTCTTGATGGAGGCCCTCCAGAGCCCCGCGGCGGACCTCGACGGCGACGGCCTCGTCGACGTCGCCGAGGCCCACGGCCACGCCCGGGACCGCACCATCGCCCACACCGGCGGCGTGCAGACCCCCCGCGCCGAGTACCGCATCGTCGGCCGCGAGGAGATCTGGCTCGCCGGGGACCCGCGCCGCCGCAAGGCCGCCGAGCGCGCGCTGCTGGGCGCCACCGACGCCCTGCTCGCCGGTGCCCGCCTCCTCGTGGACGGCGTGCCCCGCGGCCCCGCCGACGGCCTCGTCGCCGTCGAGGCCGGCCGCCGCGAGCTCACCCTCGAGTCCGCCGACGGCCGCGTGCTCGCCCGCCGCGCCGTCTCCCTTGCCCCCGGCGACACCCTCGCCCTCGAGCGCCTGCTCGTCCCGCGCACCGGCCCCGTCGCGCTGTTCGCCGGCACCCGCGCCGTTCACGGCCCCGGCGCCGCCGCTTGGCATCCCCTCGCCCCCGAGGCGGAGCTGTCCTGGCTGGACCCAGCCCCCCTCGGCCCGCGCTGGCGCTGGGGCCTCAGCCTCCAAGCTGCCGCCATGGCCGGCCCCGTCGCCGAGCAGGCCCCCGACACCCGCGTCACCGCCGGCCACCTCGCCGCCGGACTCTCGGCCGGCCCGCGCCTCGGCGCCCTCTCCCTCGGCCCGGAGGTCCTCGCCCTCGCGCCGTGGCGCCGCTTCACCAACGAGACCGGCCCCCACGCCCAAGCCGCCCTCACCGCCGGCCTTGGCGCCCGCGCCCTCTACGTCCAGCCCGTCGGACGCCACGCCCTCGCCATCCGCCTCGACTCCCGCTGGGCCCCCTACACCCACGACGCGGCCCGCACCGCCTTGTGGCACCATGGGCTCGCGGTCGGGTGGGTCGCCCGGCCCTGAGGGCCCCGCGCTGCGCCAGCTCCTGCCCCGCGTCCTGCCTCTCCTGCTCGTGCTCGGCGCCGCCGCCGCCTGCGAGCCCCTCG
>JBEIVK010001004.1:0-1531 GCA_040373935.1 Alphaproteobacteria bacterium | reverse complement strand
GGCGGCCCGCAGGGCCGGTGCAAGCGGCGCCCCGCCGCGCCGCACGGAGCGGCCGTGGGGCCGCGACCCGGCGCAGAGGCGCGGTGGGGCCCGCAGGGCCCCAGGCGCCCTGGGCGCGCTGCCGAACCGAGCGCTCAGTCGCGCGAGGACTCGCTCGCCGTGCCACCGACCGCGGTTTCGAACTGCGGGTTGAGGGCAGCGTCGACGCGGGCCATGCCGGCGCGGGAGATGCGGACGGTGTAGTCGTCCGTGACTCCGCGGTGGCGGGCTTCTTTGTTGATGAAGGTGACGTCGATGAAGCCGGTCGCGGAGAAGTCGCCGCCGGGGTTGCTGACGAAGCCGCGGGCGTCGAAGACGATGCGATCTGCGTTGCCGGTGCCAGGGCCGGTGAGCGGGCGCCACTCTCCGATGGAGACGCGGCGCTGGTAGTAGTTGTTGGTGGGCTCGGTGAGGTTGACGACGCCGTCCGACTGGTTGGTGTCGCCTGAGGGGTCCACCGGGAGGTAGTCCCAGGTGGTGCTGTCCCGGGCGCGGTCGCCCAAGCCCACCCAGTACTCACCGCCCTGGCTGGTGAGGCTGTCCGGCGCGGTGTCGGCGCCCAGCAGCCAGATGGAGCATTCGCGGCCGGAGCGGATGGCGAGGGCGCGACACTCCTGGACGAGGTTGGTGAAGTCCCGGGTGGCCTGGATGGTGCGCCACCGCGGGAGCTGCTCGACCATCGCGTTGATGCCGAGGGCGGACAGGATGCCGACGAGGGCGACGACGATCGCCAGCTCGACGAGCGTGAAGCCGGAGCGGCTGCGGGGGCGTCGTTGGATCATGCGGGCCTCATGGAGAGGATATCCTCAGTCGGGGCGCGGGTTCAAGTGCCTGTGCGTTGACGGCGGGCGAGGTGCTCGTTACGGGGCGGGGCCGTCCGCGGAGGGGCTTCGTCGCTGTTGGCGACGCATCGCTCGGTCCCTCCGCTTCCTTCTTCGACAGGAATCCTCGTTCATGGCGCGTTACACCGGTCCTCGGCTGAAGATCTGCCGCAATCTGGGCACCATCCTCCCTGGTCTCACCACCAAGCCCACCCTCGAGCGGGCCTTCCCCCCGGGGCAGCACGGCGCCAAGCGTCGGAAGAAGGACTCGGACTACAAGATCCGCCTCAACGAGAAGCAGAAGCTCCGCTTCCACTACGGCATCCTCGAGCGGCAGTTCACCCGGTACGTGGCCGAGGCCGCCCGCCAGAAGGGCCCGACCGGCGCCAACCTGGTGCGGCTGCTCGAGTCCCGGCTCGACAACCTCGTGTGGCGTCTCGGCCTCGCCGCGACGATCCCGGCTGCCCGCCAGCTCGTCGTCCACGGCCACATCGCCGTTGACGGCGTCCGCGTGGACCGCCCGTCCTTCTCCGTGGCGGTCGGCCAGGCCATCACCATCCGCGAGAAGTCCCGCGCCAAGCCCTTCATCGCGGCGGCCCTCGAGGCCAGCACGGCGCGGTCCCGCCCGGCGTACCTCGAGTTCGATCCCTCCAAGGCCACGGGCAAGGTGC
>JBEIVK010000685.1:0-2545 GCA_040373935.1 Alphaproteobacteria bacterium | reverse complement strand
CGTCGCCGCTGCCCCTCTCGCCGCCGCACCCGCCGACGATGTGGTGGGCGCTCCCATCGCCTTCGACGCGGTGCAGGCGATCCTCGACGACATGGTCCGGCCGGCGCTGCAGGGGGACGGCGGGGACATCACGCTGCTCAAGGTCGAGGACAACAACATCTACGTGCGCCTCGTCGGCTCGTGCAGCACCTGCCCGTCCTCCATCATGACAATGAAGATGGGCGTCGAAAGCCTCCTCCGCGAGGAGTTCCCCGCCATGCGGGAGCTCATCCAGGTGGACGCGGCCCCCACGGCTCCGGCGTAGCCCCGGGGCGCAGCCAGCCCGCGTCCAGCCAGTCTCCCACCGGGTCGTCCACGCCCACCTTCCCGACGTACAGCCAATGCAGCGGCCCGCCCGCGTCCAGCCACGCGCGCACGCGCACGTAGCCCGCGAGGTACACCGAGTCCTTGGCGTAGACCCCCGGCTCCTCGGGATGGGCCAGCCCGCGCTTCACGCGGAGCGCGATGGACCACGCGAGCCCCGGGCCCACCTCGGCGCACAGCTCGTCGTAGAGCGGCCGGAACCCGACCTCGGCCGCCCGCCGCACCGCCCGGCACACCGTCACCTGCCGCGCCAGGGCAGACGCGCTCGCCAGCCCCGCGCGCTGCTCGGCGACCATCGCGAGGCCCTCCTCGGTGAGCAGCGCGCCCGGCAGCCCCGTCTGGAAGACCCGCAAGGGCTGGGCGGCGCCGTTCTCGGCGCGGCGGGCGTGCACGTCGATCTCGTGCACCACGAGCCGCTCGGCGTCCCCCTCGCGGAAGTGCGCGCCGGGGTGGACCCGCAGCTCGCGCTTCGCCCCGTCGACGACCACGCGCGCGGCGAGCACAGTGTCCGGGATGACCCGCCAGTGGCGCAGCCCGCGGGCGCGCAACGCGCCGTCCAGCGCCGCGATGACCGCCCCCGCCGGCAGGGGCGCCGCGCCCTCGCCGTCGTCTGCGAGGGCGTCCTCCCAGCCCGTGAGCAGCGTGGGCGCGGGCATCCAGCCGTGCGCGTCCGCCAACGCAGAGAAGGCGCCGGCGTCGCGCGTGGCCAGCGCCTCGACGAGCAAGCGGGTGCTGTCGACGCAGCGCGCGACGAGATCTCCCGCGGGGTGGCTGCGCGGGGGCTGCAGCGCGTCCAGGCGCCGACGGAGGGCGTCGGCGTCGGGCAAGGGCTGGTAGTGGAAGGGCGGGGCGTCCCGGCGCTCGCGCACGAACACCCGCCGCGCCTCCTCGGCGTTCGTCGGGTTGAGGTGGCGCGAAAACACGACCTCTTCGAGGATGGCATGGTGCGCCCGGTCTGCCGCACGGACCGAAGCGGGGAGGTCCTCGAACATCTCCGGGATCGTAGCACGCCAACCGGGCCGCCTTCGGGTACCATCGCCCCATGTTCGCCCTCTGGTTGCTGCCCCTGCTCGCGTGGGCCGACGCCTCGCTCGACCCGGTCCGCCACGCCGCCCCGCTCCCGGAGGCCACCCGCGAGCTGCTGCGCTGGCCCGCGCCGGCCGGCGCCACGCTCAGCCCGGCCTTCGCGGTGCGTTTCACCAGCCGGGTGCGCGATGAGCTCGCCCGCTTCGCCACGGGCGCCCTCGCGGCGCCCACGTGCAGCCCGCGCGGCGGCGTGCGCTTCCTCACGCCGGGCGTGGCCGGGACCACCCCGGCAGAACACACCTTCGAGGCTGGCACGTTCATCGTCGAGACGGTGCACTGCCTGGACCGCGGCACCGCCGAGCAGGCCGCCGCGGTCTACCAGACGCCCGCCTTTCGCAAGGCCGTCATGCCGGGCCTCGTCTCGTACTGGCGCCAGTCCCAGGTCGTCTGCCTGGGCAGCAGCGGGGTCGCCGGCCTCGTCAGCCCCACCGAGATCTGCCTCGACACCCGCGAGCATCGCGGCGCGGGAACCGTGGTGGAGCACGCGCGGCTCAAGTCCAACGGCACCCACCCGGACTTGCAGCTCGTGTTCCACCGCGAGAGCCTCATCGTCTTCCGAGACCGCCCCGGCGGCGGCGTGATGGTCGTGCGCGCCGTCGCCACCCGCAGCCAGGACCTCGGCTCCGTCGAAAAGGCCCTCCTGAAGCGCGTCGCGCTCTCCGCCGCCGCCGAGATCGGCGACGGCCTCGCCGCGCGCCTCTAATGCCCCCGCTCAGGCGCCCGGCAGCCGCCCGCAGCGCTCGACGGCCAGCCGCGGGTGCTCGGGCCGCCCCGCCAGCAGCAGGATGACCTTGCCATCGGTGCGCGCGGCGTAGCGCCGCCCCGCCCCGAGCGCCCAGCCCAGCTCACGCGCGACGTCGAGCAGCGTGTCCGCCGGGACCGGCGCGAGCAGATGCAGCCAGGAGGGCGCCACCGGCACAAACCCGATGGCCTCGGCCTCGGCCTGCGCGCGCGCTGACCACCCCCAGACCGGCACGGCGTCGGCCGAGACGATGTCGGGCGGCGGGCCCTCCACCGCCGCCGCCCCCGGCGCCGCACCCGCCACCACCGCGGGCGCGGCCCCCTCGGGAAGCGCGCCGTCCAGCGCCGCCGCGCG
>JBEIVK010000602.1:0-2943 GCA_040373935.1 Alphaproteobacteria bacterium | reverse complement strand
TCGGCGAGGAGCGCGGCGCCATCTCGCCCGGCGCGCCACGCCTCGGCGGCGCTGCGCGCGGCGGGCAGCCCGGGACCCCAGGCGTAGACCCCGATGGCGCCGAGAACCTCGGTTTCGCCCGGGGCGAGGGAGAGCTCCCAGGTGAAGGCGCCCGTGCGGTCGTCGCCCGCCTGGGGGCAGCCGCCGCGGGGCGTGCCACCGGCGACCACCGTGGCCCAGACGCTGTCGCACGCCAGATCGGCCGGGCGCACGGGCACCCAGGCCATGCTCAGGCCCGTCTCGGCGCCGACCTCGACCAGCGCGCCGTCCTCCGCAGAGAGCCGCTCGGCGCGGGTGCGCGCCCCGCCGGCGTCCACCGCGCCGAGATGGGCGTTCTGAAGCTGAAATGCGGTGAAGTCCACCGGGACGGTGCCCGGGTTTTCCAAGACGAGGAGGTGGACGTACGCCGCCGCCGGAAAATCGGGCGGCGCGTAGGCGTACTCGGTGAGGCGCAGGCCACCGACGCCGGGGCGCCGCACGCGCAGAATGGGCGTGCCAGGCACATAGCCCACGTCATCGACCGCCGTCGACCAGCCTCCCGCGCCCCCGACGCGCACCCCGAAGTAGGCGTCGTAGAGGAGGTCCAGCACCGGGTCCTGGGTCGGGGCGTACTGCTGGTAGAGGTGGTCGGAGAAGCGGTCCAGCACGCCCTCTCCGCCCTCCGCCCGGAAGCCGAGCACCCCGACCCCGTTCGCGCTGACGAGGCGGCCGTAGGAAGACCACGGCCCAACGCCCGCGGCGGCGACCCCGGCGAAAATCAGGGCGCTCAGCACGCGGCCCCCCGGCGACGGCGCGCGACGACCAGACCGGCGGCGACCCCGGCGAGCACGGCCACGGGCGCACGCGGGGCGGCGGCACAGTTGGACTTGCCGCTCTCGTCGGCCATCCCCGCGGCGCCCTCGCCGCCGCCGTCGCCGCTGAGCGCGAGGGACGGGTCCTCCGGGCCACCGCTGCCGAGGTAGTCCGCCGCGACGCCCGTGACCTCGGTGATCCAGGGGAGGTAGGTGTCCACGCGCGCGACGCCGGAGCCGCCCCCGACGCAGGGGCCGCCGCCGTCGAGCGCGAAGACGAAGGAGTTGACCCCGGCGAGGCGAAGGGTTCCGCCGCTGTCGGGCATGAGGGCGGCGCCCCCGGAATCCCCGGAGCACAGGTTGCTCTCGGTGTCCGAGAGGTAGAGGAAGTCGTCGTCCCACGAGAAGACCGCCAAGTCCGCCGTGCGCTTCACGCCGGCGTCCTCTGCGCCATCCGCGGTGATGCCCCAGCCGACGACCGAGACGGTGGCGCCGTCCCATCCGGGCCAGGCGCCCTGGTCGGACAAGGCCACCGGATCCACGGGCAGGGGCTCTTCGAGGGCGACGAGGCCAACGTCGGCCACGATGTCGCGCCCGGTGTAGTCGGGGTGCATCTCCATGGCGGTGACCGCGGTGGAGGCGACGAGGCCACCCTCGGCGAAGACGTCTGTGCCGACCGCGAAGTAGACCTCGATGCCAAAGTCCTCGACGTACTCGAGCGCGGCGTCGACGCAGTGGGCGGCGGTGACGGCCCAGGTGCGGCCGATGACTGTGCCCGAGCAGAAGGGGCCGCCGCGGCCGGTGCTCGGGTCCACCCCGATGAGCACGCCCACGGACGGGTGCGCGTCCGTCGCGACGCCGTTGACCACGGGCGGCGGAGGCGGGGCGGAGGCGCGCGCGGCGAGCACGGAGAGGGCGAGGAGGAGGGGTGCGGGGACGGTGGACATGTGGGCTCCGCAAGTGTTCTACCCGAACGGGCGACGCCCCGCCGCGCTATCCTCGGGCGATGCGCGCGCAGACGATGATGGTGCTCCTGTGGGCAGCCGGGTGTGACCGGGAGAACCCTCGTCCGCAGCGGCTTCCCGGCGGCGGGCCGCCGGGGGACCCCGGCGGGAGCGGCGCCCCACCAGACACCGCCCTCCCGGGAGACAGCGGCGACGCGGACACCGGCGGGGCGGCCGGGCCGGTGCTCGCGCTGCGGGGGCCGGCACCGGGCGGCGGCGGCGCCACCCTGGCGGTGCTGCCGATGGTCTTTGGAGAGGGGCCGGCCTTCGGGGCGCCGCTCATCACGGCGCCGCTCGGGGCAGACGGCGCCGTCGCGCTGGCGTTGCCCGCGGCGCCGGCCGGCCCGCACGGCGCCCTCGGCCGGGCCTTCCCAGGGCTCCGGGGCAGCCTCTACGGCCTGCGCCTCGGCGCAGGGGACGGCGCGGACGGCGCGGCGATCCTGGCGGTCCCGCTGGACCGCACGCTCCTCTGGGTGGAGGACCCGGGCGAGAGCCCCTGGCCCGCCGGCTGGTCGCTCGTGGACCTCGGCCTGTCCGGGCCGCACCAGCCGGGGCGCTGCCTGCTGGACACGACGGAGCCGCTCGCGTGGCGAGAGGGCTACCCCCACGCCCAGCCATGGGCGGACGGGGTGGCGCTGACGTGGCGGGGGCCGCCCACGCCGCTCCCGGTCGCGCTGCCCGCGCCCGACGACGCCACGGCCACGGCGCTGCGGGGCGTGCCCTTCGTCTGGGAGGGCGAAGGGCCGGCGGAGGACCTGTTCTCCCTGCCCGCCGGTGCGGCCTCCCTGACGCTCACCGACGCACCGCCGGCCGGCTCGCGCGTCGGGGGGGACCCCTCGTGGGTGGCGCACCTCTACCAGCCGCGCGCGGAAGACGCCGCGGGCGCGGTGGTGGGGATCGGCTGCGTGGACGGCGCCCCGGTCGCCTTGCGCTGGACGGCGCCCGTCACGGACTGGCGCGGCTGGCGGCTGCTCGAATGCTACGGCGGCACCGTGGGCTGGCGGGCCGTCACCCCGAACGAGACCGGCGCTTGGACGAACTTCCTGGACGCGGCGTCCCTCGCGCGGCTGCGCGTGGGCGCGTGCGCGGCGGGTGCGGCCGGAGCGGCG
>JBEIVK010000439.1:0-3915 GCA_040373935.1 Alphaproteobacteria bacterium | reverse complement strand
TACGCGAGCAGCCCCACCAAAGGCAGGAGATACCCAGTCTCTTTCACCCCCGCAGCCAAGGCCGCGAGCACCGCCGCCCCCACCGCGCGCCCCGCCCCACCGCGGGCGCCCACGAGCAAGGCCGCCCACACGACAGCGGCGCCCATCGGGTCATTGCGGGCGGCGATCCAGGTGACCGCCTCGCTCTGGATGGGGTGCAGCCCGACGATGCCGGCGGCGACGAGCCCAGCGGGAGCGCCCACCCGCCGGCCCACCCAGACCGCGCAGAGGGCGGTGGCGAGCAGGTGCCACAGCAGGCTGCGCAGCTTGAAGGCGAGCGGATGGGCCCCGAAGAGCTGGCGGTCCACCCAGAGATCCAAGAGCAGTACGGGGCGGTGATACCCGCTGGCGTCGCCGGTGCCGGCCCACAAGTCTCCGGCGAGCACGGCGGCCGGCTGGAGCGGGCCCGACAGCAGCGGGTTGTCGCGCACCAGCGGCACATCGTCGAAGACGAAACCACCGCCCAAGCCCGGCGCGGCCGCCGCCACCGTCAGTGCCACGAGCAGCGCTGCCGCCCACCGAAGCCGCATCGAGGCACCCCAAAAACGAACGCGGGGCGCCCCGAAGGACGCCCCGACGCCGACTCCGAGACTAGTAGATCTCGTTGTTGGTGACCTGGGTGGTGTTGAGCGAGCGGGTGGCCGTGTAGGTGGCCTGGGTGCCGTCGCCGTCCACGTCGCACTGGCCGGTGATCAGGAAGTCGTTGGTGCCGGCGATCGCGAGCTGGTACTGGCCGCGCACGGGACCATCCGGCTGCCAGCCGACGCGGCCCCAGCTGTCCGCGGCGCCGTCCCAGGGGAGCGGGGCCTTACCGGCGGCGCCGGCGGACCAGCCCGCGGGAGCGGCCGGGAGGTCGATGATCTGGTCGAAGGCGGCCTCGTAGCCGATGGCGGCCGTCTTGATCGCGTCGACGTTGCCCGGGACCTCGGCGCGCTTGGCGCGGTACTGCATGGCCACGAAGTTGGGGATGGCGATCGCCGCGAGGATGCCGATGATGGCGACGACGATCATGAGCTCGACGAGGGTGAAGCCCTTCTGGTTGCGCATGAGACTCTCCGATGAATGCAGGAGGTGGGGGAGGCGCCCAGGCCTTCGTCCCGGACGTTGGCAACCTTAGCAAGACCCGTGCCAGCCTGCTCGGGGCTTTCGCATTGCCGGCAAACGCCGGTTTTGGGCTGTTCCCCGGAGCCACTGACGCTCCGTGTCAGATCCCGCCTGCCGAAAATTGTCACCCGTGACCAAACGCGTCACACCGGCCCCCGTCACTCCCCCTCGCTGTCCATGCCGTACTTGGCGAGGCGGTACCGGAGGCTGCGGAAGCTCAAGCCAAGCAGCCGGGCCGCCTGGGTCTTGTTGCCTCCCGCCGCGGACAGCGCGGCGACGAGCCACCCCTGCTCCGCGCTGGCCAACAGCGCCTCGAGGTTGATGCCCCCACCCGGGAATGGCTCGGAACCACCGGGCGGCGGCGCAGCCCCCACGACGGGCCCGGCCGGCGCCGAGGCGAGCCGAGAAGGGAGGTCCGCCACGTCGACGAGCGGCCCCGAACACAGCGCGACCGCGCGCTCCAACACGTTCTGCAGCTCGCGCACGTTGCCCGGGTAGGACCACGAGCGCAGCAGCCCCATCGCGTCCGGCGTCACGCCCTGGACCGGCTTCTCGTACTCCTGGGCGAAGCGCCGCACGAAGTGCCGCACCAGCTCCGGGATGTCTTCTGGCCGCTCCCGCAGCGGGGGCAGCGCGATCTGCACGACGTTCAGCCGGTAGAACAGGTCTTCGCGGAAGGTGCCATCGCGGACCATCAGCTCGAGGTCGGCGTTGGCGGCGGCGAGGATGCGCACGTCGACGGACTCCTCGCGCGTGCCGCCGACCGGGACGAAGCGCCGCTCCTGGATGGCGCGCAGCAGCTTCACTTGCGCGGAGAGCGGCAGGCTGTTGATCTCATCGAGGAAGAGCGTGCCACGGTCGGCCGCCCGCAGCAGGCCCGGCTTGTCGCCCACCGCGCCGGTGAACGCGCCCTTCCGGTGCCCGAACAGCTCGCTCTCGACCAGGCTCTCGGGGATGGCGCCGCAGTTGATGGCGACGAAAGCGTGGTCCCCGCGGCTGCCGCCGTGGTGGATGGCGCGGGCCACCATCTCCTTGCCGGTGCCGCTCTCCCCGAGGATGAGGCAGTTGATGCGTGTGTCCTTCACCCGGCGAATGAGGTCGTAGACGGCCTGCATCGCCGGCGCGTGGCCCACGAGATTGCCAAAGTGATAACGCTCTTGCAGCGCCGCTTTCAGGCGGGTGTTCTCCGCCTCGAGGGCCTGACGGCCCAGCGCCCGCTTGACGACGAGGCGCAGCTCGTCGTTGTTGAAGGGCTTGGTGACGTAGTCGGCCGCGCCGTGCTTCATCGCCTCCACGGCCGTCGCCGTGCTGCCGTAGGCCGTCACCACGACCACCTCAATGTCCCGCCCCGTGCTCGCCCCGCGCGCCTTGAGCTCGCGGAGGAGGTCGAGCCCGCTCATCCCGGGCATCGTGAGGTCGGACAGCACGAGGGCCGGCCACCGCGCGGCCGCCTTGAGCAGCGCATCCTCGGCAGACACCGCGACTTCGACGTCGTAACCGTCGTGCTGCAGCAGGATGCGGAGGAACTCCCGCATCGAGAGGTCGTCGTCGACGACGAGCACCGACTCACGAGACATGGGCGGCTCCAGCGGCGGAGAAGTCTGCCGGGATGACGGGGAAGCGCAGCGTGAAGGTGGACCCGACGTTCGGCGTGCTGTCCACTTGGATCCGCCCGCCGTGGGCCTCGACGATGCGCTTCACGGTGGCGAGCCCGAGGCCGGTCCCGCCGGCGCGGGTGGTGTAGTAGGGGTCGAAGATGCGGGCCAGGCGGTCCGGCGGGATGCCCACGCCGTTGTCGCGCACGACGAGCCGAAGGTCTGCGCCGTCGATGTCCACGCGGAGGTCCACCGTCCCGTGGTCCGGCGTTGCCTGCGCGGCGTTGAGGAGGAGGTTCCACACGATCTGCCGCACCCGCGCTTCATCGAGCGGCACCAGCGGGAGGTGCTGGGCGTGGGTGCGGATGAGGAGGCGACGCGCGAAGCGCGGGTCGTTGCGGAAGGCCGTCGCCACATCCCCGAGGATGAGGCCGGCGTCCACGGGCGCGCGAACGATGCGCGGCGGGCGGCTCGCGTCGAGGAACTCCTCCACCAGTGCATTCAGGCGGTCCACCTCCCGCAAAACGATGTCGTGCAGCGGGCTCGGGTTGAGCTCGCGCAGGAGCTGCACCGAGCCCGACAAGGACGCCAGCGGATTGCGGATCTCGTGGGCGAGCCCCGCCGCCACGCGGCCGACGGACAGCAACGCCTCCTCGCGGGCCATGCGTTCTTCCATCTCGCGCAGACGCGTCAGGTCCTCGACGAAGGTGACGGCCCCGCCGTCGGCGAGCTGCGTGCGGCTGCAGAGCACCCGCAGCCGCTCGGGCCCCTCCCCCACCACCTGCTCCCACCGGCGGCCGGCCACCGCGAGGACATGGCTCTCGACGCGACCATCCAGCGGCCCGAAGACACGGACGGCCCATGGGTTTGCGCGGGTGACCACCCCCGCGGAGTCCGTAAAGATGACGCCGCTGTCCAGCTGGTCGAGGAGGACGTCGTGCTTCGCCTGCAAGGCCTCGGTTTGGCCCACCTGAACGGCAAGCTGCGCCCGGGCGCGGCGGGCCCCGGCGGCGAGCTGGTCCGACAACATCGCGACCAGCGCGAAGCCCGCGACCTGCAGCGCGACCTGCGACCACACGGACATGTCGTTGCCGCCGAGCGTGTCGCGCAGCGGACCCAACCCGGTGAGGACCAGGACTGCGCTGTAGGCGACAGCGTCAATCGCGCCGATGACGAG
>JBEIVK010000596.1:0-2980 GCA_040373935.1 Alphaproteobacteria bacterium | reverse complement strand
TCGCGCTCGCGCCGTGGGCGGGGGCGGTCGCGCTCGCGGGCCTGGGGCGGCGCCGATGAGCGGCCTGGACCCTCGCCCCCTTCACTTCGTCGGCCCGTGGGACCTGGACCGCGGCCTCGCCTGCTGGCCCGCCCGCCCGGAGGACGGCCCGGTCTTGCTGGTGGAGAGCGTCGGCCGCAGCCGAGCCTTGCCCTTTCACCGCCAAAAGCTTGCCTTGGTCCTGGCGGCCCAGCGCCACGCCGCCGCCGAGGCGCGGGCCGCGGGCTTCACCGTCGAGATCCGGCGCGCCCGAACCTACGCCGCCGGCATCCGCGCGGCGGTCGCTGCCCGCGGGAGCACGAAGGTCATCGCCCTCGAAGCCCCAGATCACGGCATCGACCAAGCCCTCCGCGCCGCGGACCTCGGCGCCCCGCTGGAGCTGCGCCCGGACGGCGGGCCCGGGGGCCGCTTCTTGTTGTCGCGGGAGGAGGTCCGGGCCTGGGGCGCCGGTCGTCGCACCTTGCGCATGGACCTTTTCTACGCCTGGATGCGCAAGCGCTTCGGCGTGCTCATGGAGGGCGGCGCGCCGGTCGGCGGCGTCTGGAGCTTCGACAAAGAGAACCGCAAGGTGCCCCGCGGCGAGCGGCCGCCCGCGCCGGTGTGGTTCGCCCCGGATCCGACGACCGAGGCGGCGCTCGCCGAGGTGGAGTCGTGGGGCATCGGGTGGGGCGCGCTGCGGCCCTTCGGCTGGCCTGTCACCCGGGCCCAGGCGCTGGAGGCCTTGCAGCGCTTCATCGGCGAGCGGCTGCCGCGCTTCGGGGACTTCGAGGACGCGATGGTGGACGGGCAGGCCATCCTCTGGCACGCCGCGCTGTCCCCGGCGTTGAACCTGGGCCTCCTGCGGCCGATGGAGTGCGTCCAGGCGGCCGTGGACGCGTACACCCGCGGGGCCGCCCCGCTCAACGCGGTGGAGGGTTTCGTCCGGCAGATCCTGGGCTGGCGCGAGTTCATCCGCGCGGCGTACCTCCTGCGGATGCCGGCGATGCGCGCCGCGAACGCGCTCGACGCCCACGAGCCCCTGCCGGGCTTCTTCTGGGCGCCCGAGCAGGCGGACATGGCCTGCGTCCGGGCGGCCGTCGCAGGCGTGCATGACCGCGGCTATGCCCACCACATCCAGCGCTTGATGGTCCTCGGCAACCTCTGCCTGCTGGTGGGCGTGGAGCCGCTGGCGCTCAGCCGGTGGTTCTGGGCGGCTTTCGTCGATGGCTTCGAGTGGGTGGAGCTGCCGAACGTGCACGGCATGGCGCTCTACGCCGACACCGCGCTGACCACCAAGCCCTACGCGGCGTCGGGCGCCTACATCGACCGCATGAGCGACCACTGCCGCGGCTGCCGCTACGACGTGAAGCAGCGCACGGGCGCCGGAGCATGCCCGTACAACCCGCTGTTCTGGGACTTCTTGGACCGCCACCGCCCCCGCTTCGCGGGGCACCCGCGGCTCGGCGCGCTCTACGGCACTTTCGACCGCTTCCCTCCGGCCGAGCAGGACGCCATCCGGTCCACCGCCGCCGCCCTCCGCGCCCGCTTCCGCGCCGCGCCCTCCCCCGCGTGGAGCTTCGACGATGACGCCGGTTGACACCCTGCTCGCGGGGCTTCCCCCGCACCTCGCCGGGCGGGCCGTTCGGCACGGCGCGGCGGCGCCTGCGGCCGGGGGCGGCTTCGTGCTGTGCTGGCTGCGCCAAGCGCTGCGGGCGACGGACAACCCGGCCATCGAGGTCGCGTTGCACGTCGCGGATGCCCTCGGGCTGCCCGTCTTCGTCTACCACGGGCTCAACTGGCGGCGGCCCTGGGCGACGGTGCGCAACCACGGCTTCTTGCTGGAGGCGCACCGGGACCTCCAGCGAGACCTCTCCTTGCGCGGCTTGGGGAGCGCCTTCTTCGCCGAGGAGGCCGGTCCGCCCCGGCCGGTGCTGAGGGGGCTCGCCGCGCAGGCTGCGGTGGTCGTCGGCGACGCCGTGCCAGTGCCGCCCCTTCGCGGCTGGCTGGAGGCCCTCGCGGTCGGCCCTGCGCCGGTGCTGGCCGTGGACGCCACCAATGTGCTGCCCATGCCCGCCAGCGGCCCGGCACCCACCCGCGCGTATGCCTTCCGGGACCGCCACGCCGCCGAGCGCGCCCGGCGCCGGGCCCTGCCCCGCGGGGACGCGCCGGTGCTCCGGCCGGGGTTCTGCCCCGCAAACCTTGGCTTCTCGCCATTGGATCTCGGCGGCGACGATCTCTGGGCCCGCGCCGCTGCGCTGCCGGTGGACCCCACCTTCGGCCGGGTCGTGGACACCCCGGGGGGCCGCACGGCCGCGCTCGCGCGCTGGCGCGCCTTCCGCGATGGCGGCGGGGTCGCCCGCTACGCCCGCCTCCGAAACGACGCCGCCGCCCCCGGCGTGTCGCGGATGTCCGCCCACCTTCATGTCGGCGCCGTGTCCGTCTTCGAGCTGCTCGACGACCTCGACACGCTCGGCGGCGAGGGCGCCGAGAAGCTGGCGGACGAGCTGCTCGTGTGGCGGGAGCTGGCCTGGCATTGGTGCGCGCGCCAAGCGGACCTGCACGACCCCTCGGTGCTCCCCGCGTGGGCCCACGCCGGTTTCGCCGCCCACGCGGCCGACCCGCGGCCGCGCCCAAGCCCCGAGGCCCTCCTGCGCGGCCAGACCGGGGATGCGCTGTGGGACCTCGCGCAGCAGAGCCTGCTTCGCCATGGCGAGCTTCACAACAACCTGCGGATGACCTGGGGCAAGGCCATCGTCGGCTGGTCTCCGGATCTCGGCACCGCGCTGCGAACGCTCGTGGACCTCAACCACCGCGCCGCCCTCGATGGCCGAGACCCGGCCTCCTACGGCGGGCTCTACTGGTGCATGGGCCTGTTCGACCGCCCGTTCTCCCCCGAGGTCCCGGTGCTCGGGCCCCTGCGTCCGCGGCCCACCGCCGGCCACGCCGCGCGCCTGCGGGGCGA
>JBEIVK010000550.1:0-3248 GCA_040373935.1 Alphaproteobacteria bacterium | reverse complement strand
GGCTCGTCCTCCACCCAGAGCGGCAGCCAGAGGGGCTGGTTCTCGGCGTCGCGCCCGGCGGTGTCGGCCGCCCACACCCGCAGGCTGTGCTTGCCGTGCGGCAGACCGCTGACGGAGACGGTGATCTCGCCGGTCGAAGCGTCCACTGTCGGGGCCACGGACTGCTCGCCCACCCGCACGACCACCCGGGACGGGTCCAGCGGCGCGCCGTCTGCGGCGGACGCGACGAGCAGGCGCGCCGAGAGGGTACCGTCCGCCGCGGCTTCGGCGGAGACGACCTGAATGAGCGGCAGACCACAGTCGCCCACGCGGAGGTTGCGGTTCTCGACGCCGTCCGACCACTTCGTGTAGGCGCTCACCGGAGGCTCGCCCTCCCACACGCCATCGACGATGTGCTTGTAGCCGTACTCGCCGGGAGCGACCTCGCCGAGGTCGGCCTCCCAGACGCCATCACCGTCGTCGTCCGCCATATCGACCGTCGCCCAGTCGGAGAACTCGCCAGCGACCTGCACGGCGCCGGGAGTGCCGCTCGGCCGCCACTTCAGCGTGACCGCGCAGTCGCGGCGGGCCACGAGGTCCGGGCCCACCGTGCCGTCATCTCCGCCGCTGCCGCCGCCGTCGTCTCCGCCGCTGCCCCCGTAGCCATAGCCGTCCCCGCCGCCCCCATCGAGCAGGGCGTCCGGGTCCCAAGGGGCGTCTGGCACGCCGGGGCATTGGTCTCCGAGACAATCGGAGCGACAGCCGGCGGCGCTGAGAAGCGCTGTGGCGAAGGCGAGGATTTTCACAGGTGCTCCACGCAGGGGGAGTCGGAGGGGGCCAGCAGGCGGGCGCCCCAGGGAGGGAGTCGGAGGGACAGGTCGGCCCCGCCGGGGATGGAGGTGCGCGGGTCCAGGAGGTCGACCCACAGGGCGGTGTCGCGTAGGGCGGGCGGGAGAGGCACGGTGGCGCTGGCGACCCCGGCCGCCCCGGCGGCGACCAGGACGACGGGCGCAGACCCGGAGTGAAGGCGCGCAAATGCGAGCAACGGGCCGTCGGCGACCAAGGGCACCCGCGCGCCGCGCCGCAGGGCCGGGGCGCAGGCCCGAAGCGCGCCGAGGGCGGCGACGTGGGCCCGCAGCGCGCGCTGCGGCGGAAGAAGCGCGTCATCGGCGGGGAAGGGGCGGCGGTTGTCCGGGTCCCCCGCGCCGGCTTGGCCGAGCTCGTCCCCCTGCCAGAGCGCGGGGGCGCCGGGCAGCGCGAAGAGCGTCGTGAACGCTGCCGCCATGCGGAGGTACGGCTCCTCGGCCGTGGGTTGCGCCGGTTGGACGGACCAGGGCTCGCCCGTCGCGTCTCCGTGGGCGGCGGAGAGAAAGCGGGGCACGTCGTGGTTGCCGAGGAAGGGGCTCATCACGGCGCCTGAGCCGTCCCAGGCGGCCTCCGCGCGGGCGAGGGCGGCCTCCAGTGCCGCGGCGTTGTCTCCCGGTCCCGCAAAAAAGGCGCGGAGCGCCCACATCACGGGGAAGTCGAACTGGCTCGACAGCCCATGCGGGCCGAGGTTTTCCCGGATGACGGCGACGTCGGCTGGGCCCGTGAAGGTCTCTCCCAGGAGGAAAAATGGAGTCGGCCCAACGATGCGCTCGCCGAGGCCCCAGCGCAGCTCGCGGATGGCGGCGCGGGGCATCATGGGGACCGCGTCCACCCGGAAGCCGTCGACATCGTGGCGCAGCGCGAAGTCGACGAGGCTGTCGCGCATCGCGTCGCGCGCCGCCGGGGCGGACCAGTCGACGTCGGGGAGGTACGGCGCGAACCAGCAGGCCTCGATCTCGGTGGACCAGGGACAGGCCGCCGAGCCGCAGACGCAGTCTGGGCTCCCCGCGGTGAAGCCGGGCGCGGCTGCCCAGGGATGCTCCGCGTGCAGGTGGTTCGGCACCACGTCGACCAGGACGCGAATGCCCTGTGCGTGCGCTTCTTCGATGAGCGCGTCCAGATCCGCCGCGGTGCCGAGGCGGGGGTCTACGCCGCCGGGGGCGACCCACCAATAGCCGTGGTAGCCCTCCATCGTGTGCCCGCCGGGGATGGGGAAAGCGCCGTCGGGGTTGGGCTGGACCGGGCTCAGCCAGAGGGCGCGGGCGGAGAGCGCTCGCAGCCCACCGGCGGCGACCCAGTCCCGCAGCCCGCCAAGGGTGCCGCCGTGCCGGGCGCCCAGGGCGGCCGGCGCCAGCGCGCCCGCGGGGCCGCGGAAGCGGTCGATCATCACTTGGTAAATGAGGCTGTCAGACCAGGAGAAGGCGTCTTCCTCGACCCAGAGCGGGACACGGAGGGGCGCCGCAACCGTGCCGTCGGCGTCGGCCGCGCGAAGCTCGAGCGTGTGTTTGCCGGGCGGCAGACCCGTCGTCTCCACCGCGATCTCGCCCGTGCGGCCGTCCACGCGGACCGCCGGCGTCGGGCCGCCGCTCACCCACCGGGCGCGGACCTCCGCCACCCCTGGGCCGCGGGCGCCGCGCCAGAACTGGAAGCGGGCCTCCGCGGTGCCGGCCGGGCGCGCCGCGGCCTGGAGAAGCTCCACCCGCGGGACCGCGCAGTCTTCGACGCGGAGGAGGCTGGTCTCGGCGCCGGTGGACGGGTCCGCCGCGCGCAGAGGCTGCAGGAGGTCCAGCATCGGGCGGCCGTCGATGCGCAGCAGATAGCGGTGCTCGCCCGCGGGCAGCGGCAGCTCGACGGACCAAGCGCCCGGGTGCTCGGCCTGAAAGGCATCCGCCGCGGCCGGATCCCACCCGTTCCAGTCCCCGATGGCCTCGACGGTGCGGGCCGTGCCCTCGTCGACGTACCAGAGCGTGGTGGTGCAGGGGCGCGCCGGGCTGCACCCGGCCGCGCCGGCGAGGGCGACGACCAAGGACGTGCGGGCGCTCATGGGGCGCCCCCGCTCGGCGTGACGAGAGAGGCCGGGTCCCCCTCGATGCGCAGGGTCCTCACCTCGCCGGGCGCGAGGGTGAGCTCCTCCACGACGCGGCGGCCGGAGGTGCGCAGCTCGGCCTCGACCCGGTGGCTGCCGGGCGCGAGCGGGAGCGTGGCGCTGCGCACGGGGCGCCGCTGGCAGGCGCCGTCCACGCACACCCGGGCGAAGTCGCCGTGGACCTCCACGCGAAGCTCGGCCGGCGCGGCGGCGGGAGCCGGGAGGGACAGGGCGGGGGCCGCCGCGGGGGCGGCGGAGACGCTGGGAGCAGCGGGAGCGGGCGCCGGCCCGGGGGCGGGCGGGGCGGCCGCCGGTG
>JBEIVK010000688.1:0-2535 GCA_040373935.1 Alphaproteobacteria bacterium | reverse complement strand
CGCGTCGCCGCCGAACGCGGGACCCAAGTCGCCCCACTCGTCTTCGGCGGGCGCCTCGGCCACGACGACCGTGGTGTCGACCCCGCCGGGGCACAGCTTGAACCACTTGACCGGCTTGGTGAAGTCCGACCACACGCCGTGGGCGACGCCATCGGGGCAGGAGATCTGCCCGAGGTGCGTGCCCTCCCGGACCGTCTCCCCCGCCTTGACGCGCACGCCCGACACGAACACGCGGGCCGCGCCGGTGGCCTCGGGGACCTTCGGGTCCACGGGCGGGCGATCCCGGACCTCGGAGCGGAGCGCGGCGAAGAGGTCCTGGGCAGGGTCGTCGGCGGACAGGCCGGTGTCCCACTCGAAGGCGTTGTCGACGATGAGCGCCTGGCGCCACATCGGCATCGCGTCCTCCGAGCCGGTGCCCGACAGGAAATGCGCCATGCCCATCAGATACCAAAGCTCGGCCACGGCCTTCGGCGTGAGCACCGCGGGCTCTGCCGGGGCGAGGGCCTCCGCGGACTTGAGGTGCTTCCAGGCGGCTTTGGTGTCCTTGGCGGCCAGGGCTGCGCGGGCCGCAGCCAGCTCCCCGGCGTAATCGGCGGCGGCGGCCGAACGGCCGCCCAACACGCACGCGCCCAGCACGACGGCGAACCACGCAGCGCGAATGACAGAGGGCATCGTGCTCACCTCGGACCCTGAGCGCCTAAGGTAGCACGCTGCGTCACCGGCGGGCCACGGAGCCGGCGACGCCCACGTGGACCGCCCCGACCGGAGCCACGAGCGAGAGCAGGCCGGCGCCGCCCTTCGCGGACGCGTCCGGCGCCACGAAGACGGTCGCTGCCGTCGCTTCCACGGACACCGAACCCGGAGGCACGACGGCGCGGATGTCCCCGGCCGCGACCGCGGCCCGAACCGTGGACCCGCCCTCCGGCCACAACGAGATGGAGCCTTGCCCAACGTTGACCGTCCACGGGCCGGCCCCGGCCAGCTCCGCGACCCCTTCGGCCAGCTCCAGGTGGATCGCCCCGCCGCCCCGCACATCCACCGCGCCTGCGCCCACGGAGAGCGTCACCGGCAGGCCATCGGGCACCTCCAGCAGCGTGTCGACCGCGCACGGCAGCGGGGTGGTGCAGCGCGCGCGGAGCACAAGGGTGCCGTCGACGATGGCGTGGGAGAGGTCGAGCGTGCCGCGGGCGGCGCGGATCTCTCGCTGCACGCGCAGCGGACCGGTGCGAACGCGGACATCGCCGCGTTCGACCTCGATCTCGACGCGCTCCACGGCGGCATCCGGGGACCACGCCTCGCGGTAGCGAACGGCGCTGCACCCGGCGAGGGCGACGGCGATGAGCGGAGCCAAGCGGTGCATCGGCACCTCCCGCGGTTGGAACACGCCAACGGACGCCGTGTGCCTCTTCTTCGGTGTGCGGAAATGGCAGGAAAGCGACAAAGGCATTGACCCGTCAAGGATGAGCCTCACAGTCTACTTCAGGCATCGCGATCTGAACAGGCCGGGATTCCCCTCAGACGCCGAAGAGCGACCGCACTTGCGCTGCTGCTCCCGCGGCGTCGAGGGGCGCCCACCCCTGGCTGCGCGCCCAGGTGCGCTGTTTGCGCGCGCAGACCCAAGTGTCGCGCGCCGTCGCGGCGCGGGCGTCCTCCAGCCCCAGCCGCCCCTGGATCCAAGCGACGATGTGCGAGTACGCGAAGGAGCGCAGCGCGCGGGCCTCCGCGCCGTGGGCCGCGAGCGCCGCCTCCGCCTCCGCGCGGTACCCGCCCCCTGCCAGCATGCCGTCCAGCCGCGCGTCGATGCGGGCGCGCAGCTCTGGGTGATCCAGCCACACGACACCATCTGCGAGCGGCGGGCGCGCCGCGCCGGCGGCGTGCAGCGCCGACAAGGACTGCCCCGTGAGCGCGTGGACCTCCAACGCGCGGACGATGCGCACGCGGTCGTTGGGGTGCAGGCGCGCGGCGCTCACGGGGTCCACCGCGGCCAGCGCGTCGTGGAGCCCGTCGCGCGCCTCGATCGCGGCGCGCACGACGGGATCTCCGGGCGGCAGGCGGGCCAAGGGATGCACGAGGGCCCGCAGCCAGAAGGGCGTCCCGCCCACCACGAGCACCCGCGGATGGACCGCGCGGACGGCCTCGACCTCGGCCACGAAGTCGGCCACGCTCCACTCGTCGGGCGGGTCCACGGTGTCGAGACCGAAATGCGGCACCCGCGCGCGGTCCGCCGCCGTGGGCTTGGCCGTTCCGACATCGAGACCGCGGAAAACCGTCATCGCGTCGGCGCAGACGATCACGGCGCCCAGCGCCTCCGCGAGGTCCAGCGCCGCGGCGGACTTCCCGGCGGCGGTGGGCCCGCCGAGCACGATGACCCGGCCGCTCACGCGCCCCCCGAGCGCCCGTCGAAGCGGGAGATCGGCAAAAAGGTGGCGAAGGCCGGAGCGTCGGCGGGGCGCAGGCCGGCGCGGTCCAGCGCGCGCAGCAGCTCGCGGCACTCGTAGGCGCTCAGCGCGGTGGGTGCGGCGGCGCCCGCCGCGG
>JBEIVK010000124.1:0-8896 GCA_040373935.1 Alphaproteobacteria bacterium | reverse complement strand
CGCCGCTCCGTGCGGCGCAGCCGTGGGCTGCTTGCACCGGCCCTCCGGGCCGCCGCCTCCGCCCGCTGGCGCGGTGGCCCCGCCGCGGGCGCCCGCCGCTCAGCGGGGCAGCACCCGCCCGAGGTTCTCCAGGGCGCTTTTCAGCGCGGCGTCCAGGCGGTCCCGCAGGCCCGCGCGGTCCACCAGCTGGCCGAGCAGGTCTCCCGGGTCGTAGTCGATGTGCAGCGTGACCAGCGTGTTCGTGCTGGGCTTGAGCGTGCGCAGCGACCAGTGCAGCTGGCCCGTGAAGCGCTTGCCGCCCGTGCGCACCAGCACCCGGCGCCCGCCGAAGCTGTCGTCCGGGGCGTCGAAGCGGTACTCCAGCACGCGGGCGCGCCCGCCCGACCGCACGAGGAGGTCGTAGTCGCCGGGCGCCTTCTCAGTGAGGCCGTCGAAGGCGCCATCCAGCACGCGCTTGTGATTGTCCCGCACCGCGAGCCAGGCGAAGACGTCGTCCCGCCGGATGCCTTCGAGGAGGATGTCCGTCGTCACCACAGCCATCGGCGCCTCCAACACCTGCGCGCCTAACCCGGCCGCCCGCGGGGCGGCGCGCAGGTTAGGCCGGCTTCGTTTCCCGGGACGCCCGATGCTCGCCCTCATCCCCTACGTGCAGGTCCCCGTGCTGGAGCTGGGGCCTGTGATGCTCGACTCCTGGGCCGTTCTCGTCACCGTGGGCTTCATCATCGGGCTGGAGCTGGCGCGGGCCCGCGGCATCGAAAAGGGCCTCGACGTGCGCGACATCGTCGACGGCACGGTGGCGATCGTGGGGTCCGGCTTCGTGGTCGGCCACCTCGTCCACGTGCTCGCCTACAACCCCCAGCAGCTCGAAGAGCAAGGCGTGATGGCGCTTTTGCGGGTGTGGGCCGGGTTCTCCAGCACCGGCGGGTTCCTGGGCGCCGTCATCGGCGCCGTCGTGTTCTTCGGTCTCGTCCGCAAGCGGCCCTTCTGGCCCCACGCCGACACCGTGATGTGGGCCTTCCCCTTCGCGTGGGTGCTGGGGCGGCTCGGCTGCTTCTCCGCGCACGACCACATCGGCCAGCGCAGCGACTTCTTCCTCGCCGTGGACTTCCCGGCCGCCACGCACGGCGGCCCCCGCCACGACCTCGGGCTCTACGAGGCCCTGTGGACGATGGTCATCGCAGCGGCCTTCTGGGCCCTCCGCAAAAAAGACGTTCAGCCCGGCTTCTTCACCGCGCTGTTCGTCGTGCTCTACGCCCCGGCGCGCTTCGTCCTCGACTTCCTCCGCAACACAGACCTCCCGGGCGCAGACCGCCGGCTCGCCGGGCTCACCCCGGCCCAGTGGGGCATGGTGCTGATGGGCCTGGGCGGGCTCGCCGTGCTCGCCCGCTTGCGCCGCCCGGCGGCGGCCCCTCCCGCCGCTGCCTGAGCCCGGCCGCGCGCTCAGTCGCCGTCGTCGCGCGGCGCCTCGCCGCGCCACTCCGCCTCTCGCCGGTAGATCGTGCGGGCCGTGATGCCGAGGAGCTGCGCGGCGAGCGCCTTGTCCCCGCCGGATTGCAGCAAGGTCGCCTCGATCATCCGGCGCTCCACGAGCTTGAGCGGCGTGCCCACCGCAAAGCTCAGCAGGTCCGGGGCGGAGGCGGCGTGCGCGCGCAAGGCCGGCGGGAGGTCCGCCACCTCGATGCTCGCCCCGCGGCAGAGCACCACGGCGCGCTCCACGGCGTTCTCCAGCTCGCGGACATTCCCCGGCCAGCGCCACCCGAGGAGCGCGTCCATCGCGTCCGGCGAAAACTCCTGCACCGCCCGCCCGTTCCGCCGCGCGTGGGCGCCGAGGAAGTGGCGCGCGAGCACCGGGATGTCGTCCTGGCGGGCGCGCAGCGGCGGGAGGTCCAGGCGGATGACGTTGAGCCGGTAGAAGAGGTCTTCGCGCAGCCGGCCGTCGCGCACCGCGGCCTCCGGGTCCCGGTTCGTCGCGGCGAGCACACGGCAATCCGCTTGCAAGGTGCGCTGCCCGCCGACGCGCTCATACTCGCCGTCTTGCAACACCCGCAGCAGCTTCACCTGCACGGCGGGGCTCATCTCGGTCACCTCGTCGAGGAACAGCGTGCCGCCGCGCGCGAGGTCGAAGCGGCCCTCGCGCTTGCCGGCCGCCCCCGTGAACGCCCCCGCCTCGTGGCCGAACAGCTCGCTCTCCAGCAAGCTCTCGGGAAGGGCGCCGCAGTTGACCACCACGAGCGGGCCGGCCGCGCGCCCGCTCGCCTTGTGGATCCACCGCGCCAAGACGCCCTTCCCCGTCCCGCTCTCCCCGGTGATGAGCACGCTCGCCACCGACGGCGCAACCTGGCGGGCCTCTTCGAGCACCCGGCGCATCGCCGGGCTGCGGCCGACGATCTCCTCCGCGGCCCCCCGCGCGAGCGCGGCCTTGAGCTGGCGGTTCTCTTGGATGAGGCTTCGCTTTTCGAGCGCCTTGCGCACGGCGCGCACGATGTCCGAGCGGCGCAGGGGCTTGGTCACGAAGTCCCACGCGCCCTCCTTCATCGCCTCGACCGCGGTCTCGACGGTCCCGAAGGCCGTCATCACGACGACCTCGAGGTCCGGATCCAGCGCGCGGGCGGCCTTCATCAGCTCAAGGCCGGTCATGCCGGGCATTTTGAGGTCCGTGAGGAGGAGGTCCGGGGGGTGCTGGCGCATGGCGAGCAGCGCGGCGCGGCCGTCCGGCGCGTGCACGACGCCGATGCCCTCGCGCTCCAGGATGCGCTCCAGGGCGACGCGGTTGGCCTCTTCGTCATCGACGACCATCACGGTGGGCGGCATGGCTGTCCTCGCTTGACAACATGGCGCGACAGAGACGAACTGTCAATCTCCGGGGCCTGACAGACCGTCGATGATCAGCACGCCTGTCCTTTCGCGACAAAGCGTCACTCCCCCGGCGGCCCCACCTGCAGCAGCGTCATCATGCCGTTGTCCGCATGGGGCAGGATGTGACAATGTGCCATCCACGCGCCCGGGTTGTCCGCGACCAGCCGCAGCCGCGCGACGCTGTGGCTCGGCAGATCCACCGTGTCCTCGACGGTGCGCACCGGCGGGGGCAGGCCGTCCACCGAGAGAACCTCAAAGGCCATCCCGTGCAGGTGGAAGGGATGGCCGGTGTCCGAGAGGTTGCGGATCTCGATGGAGACGGTGTCGCCGAGCCCGACCTCCGGCACCGTGACGTCCGGGTATGCCTCGCCGTTGATGAACCAACGGTCCGTCTCCGCGGAGCCCTGGAAGACCCACAGGATGTCGGTTTGCCCCAGGTCTTCACTGGGGGCGGCCGGCCCGGCCCCCTCGATCCGGGGCGGGCCCGGGTCTGCCGCGGCCGGACCCTCCGGCACCAACGTGAGCAGCGCGGCCGACGCCCCGAAGCCGGGCCCGCCGCGGTGGGACCACGGCGCATCCAGGACCGTGCGGGGGGAGCTCCCGACCGAAAGGCCAAGCTCCATGCGGTCCCCCGGGGCGAGCACGGCGGGCAGGAGGTGGCGAGGGGCTGCGGTTGGCCCCTGATCCCCCGCGAGAACGGTGATGGGGCCGCCGTCCACGCTGAGCGCGAGCATCCCGGCGTTGCTCGCGTTGATGAGGCGAAGGCGCGCCTGCCCGCCAGACGGAAGCGCGAGGGTGGGAGCCGGCATGCCGTTGAGCACCCAGAGGCCCTCGTCGCCGTCGGCGCCGTGGCGGCCTCCGCCGACGCTGCCCGCCGGGGCGGGCGGGGCCCAGTCATCGGCGATGACGACGAGGTCCGCGAGGCCCGGCGCATCCCCTGGCTCCTCGACCACGATGGCCCCGTAGAGCCCGGCGTCCACTTGGCCGGCGCTGTCGAAGTGCGGGTGGTACCAGCCCGTGAGCGGCGCGTCCACGACGAAGCTGTAGGTGCGCGTGCCGCCGGCGGGGACGAGCCCATCCCCGGACCCGCCGCCGTCCATGCCCCCGAGGCCCATGCCGTCTTCGCTCAAGGGCACGGAGAGGCCGTGCCAGTGAATCGTGGTGGGCGCGTCCAGCGCATTCTCGAAGGCCACGACCACGCGGTCCCCCACCCGGGCGCGCAGCGTGGGGCCGGGAACGCTCCCGTTGTAGGCGTAGCCTTCGACCGAGAAGGACGCGCCCGTCGCCGGGTCCGTGAGGGTGTGGATGGCCGGAGCGGCGCGCAGCCGGACCGATACGACGCCCGGGGACGGGTCCAGGTCCTCCAAATCCGGGAGAACGGGCAGCGCACGCAGCGCTTCGGCGGGGGCTGCGGTGTCGCCCGGCGGCTCGGCGGCGCCACCGCCGGACGCAGGCCCGCCGCCCGCGGGAGGACCGCCCGGGCGACAGCCGAGCGCGAGCAGCAGCGCCCCAGCGCCACGCCGGATCACGGGGCCACCGCCCGCCCGACGAGCAGATCGGCCGCGTCCCAGCCGCGCTCGGCGCGCAGCGCCAGGGGGAAGGGCCGGTAGACCAGTCGGGCGTCCACGGTGGGGGTGACGGCGCAGGAAGGATAGGCGAAGGAGGCCGTGAACCGCTGCCCCGGCAGCAGCCGGGTGTCGGAGAGGATGTCGGTGGCGCGGAAGTGCGGCACCATCGGCGCACCGCCCGCGTCGGCCATCACCCGGGCGAACGCGAACCCAGGCTCCCCGCCGAGAAAAGCGGGAGCCTCGCCCTCGGTGGGCGACGGCGGCGTGGGGCCGAGCAGGAGCACGCGGTCCCCCGCGGGCAGCGGCGCGGCGAGGCTGAGATGCCCCCACGGGCCCACCGCGAGGATGCCGACGTCCCCGAGGATCTCCCAGTCTGGAACGCCCTTCTCCTCGGGACGAAAGCGCCCGTCGCCGAAGGGCCCGTAGCCCGTGTAGTCCAGGAAGCGCCCGGTGCGGCGCAGGACGCGAAGGCGGTCCCCCGCGCGGGCCTCGGGCCAGGGCGCGGCGGCGCTGGCGGCGTCCCGCGCGGCGCGCACGCCGGCCCACTCCGGCAGCACCGGCCCCGAGAGCGGCAGCACCGGCACCCCACCACAGCGGACGTCCACGAGCAGCAAGAGGCTGCGGAGGGCCTCGGCGGTGGGGACGGCGTGGGCCGCGCCGGCGTTGTGCACGGTGGCCTCCACCGCGACGCCGCGCGCCTCGGCGCGGAGGGCGACGGACAGGCCGAGCGCGAGGTCCACCATTCGCTGCTCGGCGTGGCGGGGGCCGAAAAAGGCGTGGCGGTTGACGCTTCCCGGCGGGCGGTACCAGCCGTTCGGGATGCCGGCCTCGATGTCGGTGAGGTTGCCGAGGTCTGCGCCGTTCCCGACGCCCTCCGCGGGAGGCATGTGACAGGCGTTGCACGGAACGTCGGCGAGGGGGCCGGCGGCTTTCTCCGAGACGGTGCTGAACACGGGCAGGGCGCGGCCGGGCCAGCGGGACTCGTCCACCGGACCCACCGCCTCCGGGACGACCAGCGTGTACTCATGGCAGCCGGCGCAGACCGACCCGTCCGAGAAGTGCCCGCGTTGCACGCTGCCCATGCGCGGGTTCAGGACGTCGTCCGACGGCCCAAAGGTGAGCGGCTTCCACGGGCCGAGGCTGCCCTGCTGCGGCTCCGTGGGGCGGAGGATGCGCAGCGCCCCCGCGACGCCGGGCCGGCGGTCGTCCTGCACCACGGACTCGACCTTGTGGCACACGTCGCAGTGGACCCCGTGCTCCCACGCCCAGCCGGTGGCGTCGAGGAGGTCGCGGCCGCCCAGATTGCCGTCGATGCCGGGGGCGTGGCAGTCCGCGCAGTGGCCGGTCTCGGGCGCGGCGGCTCCCGGGGCGTCGCAGGGGCCCGTGGCGTCGCAGCCCGGGTTCCAGGCGGCGAGCAGGCCGTCCCCGATGTAGCAACGGCCCGTCGGCAGGCCCGTGCCCGGGGCGCGCCCGGTGGCCCAGCGCCCGCCAGCGGCGACGCAGCGCGCCGGGTCCCCGAAGGCCGCCGCCGTGCCGGCGTAGAGGTCGTGCACCCGCGGGTTGCGCGCGGACGTGTCGTGCGCGGAGGTGGCGGCGTCTGCCGTGATGCTCAAATGGCAATGCGCACATTGGGCCGCCGACATCGCGTGCGCGGGGCTGCCCGGGTCTTGGAAGGCGTAGTCGGGGTTGTCCGCGGTGTCGAAGCGCTGCAGGGCGATCTCCACGCCGGCCACGAAGTCGCCCTCGTAGAGCTCCGTCCCGGCGATGCGGGCCTCGGGGTGGCTGGCGGCGACCCCGGGCACGCCGGGCACCGCCAGGTCGATGGGCACGGTCACGCGGCCGTCGACGCCGGTGAGGAACCGGTGCGCTGTGCCGGTTTGGCCCACGGGAACGCCGGCGGCCGGCGCGCCGTCCAGCGTGACCCGCACCTGCAACGGCCGCGACGGGGCGGCGGCCGCGGTGTCGGCCGGCACCGAGTCCACCGGCGGCGGAGCAGCGGCACCCGAGTCCGCTGCCCCACGCGGGCCCGCGCCTGCGCAGGCCATCGCCCCGAACACGCACAGCAGCGGACCAACGAAGCGGCGCATGGGGACGGTATACCCGACCCCCGGCACGCTGGCGCGCCCGGCGCCGCCGACACACGGCTAACTGAGGTTGTACTTGCGGATCTTGTAGTGCAATGTGCTGCGGGCGACCCCGAGCTCCCGCGCTGCGAGGCTCCGGTTGTCGCCGCAGCGCGCGAGCACGCTCTGGAGGTAGGCGCGCTCTGCGTCGTCCGGGTGCGGCACGCCCACCGCCGCCCCCGCCATCGGCGCGGGCGCCGGCAACAGGTGGAAGGAGAGCACCCGCGGCTCCATGCGCGGCCCGCCGAGCACGTAGGCCCGGGTGAGCACGTTGCGCAGCTCGCGCACGTTGCCGGGCCAGGTGTGCTGCCGCAGGACCTCCAGGGCCTCCTCCGTGACGTGCGCCTCGGGGTGCAGGGCGCGGCAGAGCACCCGCACGATGGGCTCGAGGTCTGCCGGGCGGGCGCGCAGGGGCGGGACCTCGACGGCCAGCACGGCGAGGCGGAAGTAGAGGTCCGCGCGGAAGCGACCGAGCGCGACCTCTTCCCGAAGATCGCGGTTGGTCGCGGCGACCACGCGAACGTCCGGGAAGGAGACCTCCGTGCTGCCGACGCGCCGCACCTCGCCCGTCTCCAGCGCGCGCAGCAGCTTCGTCTGCGCCGCCTCGGGCAGCTCGCCCACCTCGTCGAGAAACAGCGTGCCCCCGTCGGCGTCGTGGAAGGCGCCGTTGCGCCGGGACTCGGCGCCGGTGAACGCGCCCTTCTCGTGGCCGAACAGCTCGGACTCGAACAGGTTTTCGCTGATCGCGCCGCAGTTGAGGGCGATGAACGCGCGATCCGCCCGGCTGCTGTGCTGGTGGATGCCGCGGGCGACCAGCTCCTTGCCCGTGCCGCTCTCGCCGGTGACGAGCACGGTGTACGGATGGGCCGAGATGCGACGAAGGGCCCCGAACACCTGCTTCATCTCGCGACTTTCGGCGACGAGGTCTCCAAACCGGGACGCCTCGGGCGCCTCGTCCTCCACCTCGACGACGACGCGCAGCGTCGTGTGCCCAAGCCGGAAGGACTCATCGGCGTACAACGGCGTGATCTCGCGCACCCGCTCGCCGTCCAGGACCGCTGCGGCGCGCCCCGGCTCGATCATCACGCGGCCGCGGGAGATGCGAAGAAAACAGGCATCGGGGGGCAAGGACGGGTCTGTGAGGGCGACGCCGGAGCCGCGCCCGCCCACGCTCACCCGGGCGGCGCGCAACGGGATGCGCTGGCCTTTCTCGGGGCCGTCCTCGACCACCAGCACGGCGCGCTCGACGGTGACCTGCCCACGCGCGCCGGCGATCAGCAGCTCGTGGAGCTGGTCGGGCGTGGCGGGCGCGGTGGGGGCGGCCGGCGTCGGATCCCCGAGCACCTCCACCGTCCACGGCCCCAGGGCGAGGCGGCTCCCCGGGCGCAGCGGCGCCCGCTGCTCGACCCGGCGCCCATCGAGAGAGATGCCGTGGCGGCTGCGGTCGATGACCTCGAGCCCGGACGCGCCGAGATCGATGAGGCAGTGGGTGCGGGAGATGGTGTCGCCGGTGAGGGCGATGTCGTTGGAGTCCGCGCGGCCGATCGTGGTGCGGCCGGGGCGCACCCGGGCTTCGAAGACCCGATCAGCGCCTTGGGAGAAGCGAAGGGTGGGCATGGGGCGGGACCTCAGGGCGACGGGCCCGTAACCGACCGGAGGGCGGCTTCGAGTGCGGCGGTGAGCGCCGGGGCGCGGGCCTCGGCGTCGATGCGCGCCACCGGATCCCCGCCCGGCCCCGCGAGCAGCAGGGCGGGCAGGTGGAAGATGCCGTGCTCTTCAAGCAGCCCGCCCGCTTCTCCGGCGTCCACCCCGTACGCCGCGCCCAGGCCAGCCGGGGCCGCGAGGCCGTCGAGCAGGCGCAGGAGATGCCGGCAAGCGCCGCAGCCGGGGCTCGTGAGCACGACGAGCACCGGCGCGCGGGCGGCGAGCAGCGCGCGGTCCAGACGGAACCCGGGCAAGGGCGAGATGTTCATGGCGGGGCGGATCCAGGGGCGGAGGGAGGGACCGCGTAGACCCCGGGGGCGACGGGCGGGCCGAGCGCGGCCGCGAGGCGGGCCGCGTCCACGGGCGGGGCGCCACGCTCCACGACGAGCACATGCCCGACGCCGGCGGCATGCAGCGCGGCGACGAACGGCGCAGCGGGGCCACCATCCCGAAAGGCGTCGGCCGCCGCCCGCGCCGCGCCCGCCCGCCCACCGCGGGGACCGCGCGCCGGGCGACGGAGCCCCTCGACGAGCGGGCGACGGTGCAGCGGCTGCAGGCCGAGCGCTGCGTCTCCCCGATCCGTGAGGTCCAACGCCGCGCCTGCGCCCGGCAGGCGCGCCAGCGCGGCGGAGGCGGCGGCGCCGG
>JBEIVK010000135.1:0-8522 GCA_040373935.1 Alphaproteobacteria bacterium | reverse complement strand
TCGGCTGGACGGGCCTGGGGAACCTCACGATCTCGGCCCTTGACTTCGCCTCGGCGGAGCGCTCCCCGGACGCCCTGGTGTCGATCGCCAGCGCCAACGGCGAGCTCTGGCTCTTCGGCTCGCAGTCGACCGAAGTCTGGCAGCCCACGGGCACCTCGGCCGTCGTGCAGCGCCAGCAGGCGGCGGGAATCGAGTACGGGTGCGCCGCGGCCTACACGGTCCAGAACCTGTCCAACAGCATCGCCTGGCTTGGCCGCGACGAGCGTGGCCAGGCGATGGTGCTCAAGGCCGCCGGCTACCAGCCGCAGCGGATCAGCACCCGCGCGATCGAGGAGCGGTTCACGGGCCGCGACCTGACCGGCTCGACGGCCTTCGTCTACTCCGAGGGCGGGCAGCAGTTCTACCTCCTCAACGTGCCCGGCGTGGACACGACCCTGGTCTGGGACGACACCTTCGGCGAGTGGCACGAGCGCGCGGAGCTCGCCGGCGCCGGCTACGCGCAGTGGCGGGCCCGTAACCATGCGTTTGCGTACGGGAAGCACTTCTTCGGCGCGGACGACGGGCGCATGTTCTTCACGGACAGGGCCACCAACACCTTCGCCGGCGACCCCAAGTGCCGGGAGCGGATCTCGCCCGTGATCAGCCCCGCGGACCGCTCCGGCTCCAACTACGCCTTCCTCGAGGTGGTCTGTGAGAAGGCCACCACCGGGACCGTGCTCCTGCGGTTCAGCAACGACAACGGCGCGACCTGGAGCCAGTGGCGCACGGCCAGCGCGGGCCTGATCGGCGAGTACGCGCGCCGGGTGCGGTTCAACCGCCTGGGCACCGCCTACGACCGCGTCTTCCAGATCCGCATGACCGACGACGCGGCCTTCAACCCCGTGCTGGTCGCCATCCGGACCACCTGATCATGGCCAACCTCCCCCAGCGCGTCCCCCTCGTTGACCCGGCCACGGGCCTGATCACGCGCGAGTGGATCTCCACGCTGCAGGGCGCAGTCGGGGCCACGGCCGCGCCGGCGGACGTCTCCGCGCTGACCGCGCGCGTGGCCATCCTCGAGGCGGCTCTGGCGGCGCTGCCGCCGGCGGACACCGACCCCCGCCCGAGGTACCAGCCATGAGCGGCCTCGTCCTGATCCCGACCCAGGTGGCGTCGACCACGGGCGTGACCGGCACCGCCGCCTCGCCGCTCATCGTCGACAAGTGCGTGGCCTACAACCTCGGCACCGCGGACGTGACCGTGCTCCTGCACATCTGCCCGGCCGGCAGCGGCGGCGCCTCGGCCCTGAACCGGGTCGGGCGCGTGGTGATCCCGACGCTATCGACGGCCTACTGCGCGCAGCTGGTCGGGGCCTGGCTCGCCGCGGGGGACTCCATCGTGCTCATCCCCGACCTGGCCGCGGTGCTGGTCGTCTACGCGGGGGCCCGGCAATGATCGGCGTCGCGCACCACTTCGTCGGGGGCCTGTACGCCAAGGAGGCGCAGATCCCGGCCGGCGAAGTGGTATGCCAGCACATTCACCCGTTCGACCACCTCTCGGCCTTGATGTCGGGCACGGCGGACGTAGAATGCGAGGGCGTGGTGACTCGACACCATGCCCCTGAGCTGATGACTATCGAGGCCGGCAAGACGCACAGCGTCCGCGCCATCACCAATGTAATCTGGCTTTGCCTCCACGCCACGGACGAAACCGATCCGGAGCGCGTTGACGCAGCCATTCTCAAGACAGGAGGCAGCTGATGCCGTGGATCTCGACAGCAGTATCGGTGGGGTCGAACCTGCTCGGCGGGGCTATCGGCAGCCGCTCGGCGCGCAGGGCGCGCGAGGAGCAGGCCCGGGCTACCGCCGAGGCCAAGGGCGTCAACCAGGGCGTCTACGACACGACGATGCGGGAGACGCAGCCCTGGCTGGACGCCGGCAGCAAGGGCCTGTCCCGCCTGCTCGAGCAACAGGATCAGTTCAACCAGCCCCTGCGCGCCGACCAGGTGATGGCGGAGCCCGGCTACCAGTTCGGGCTCCAGCAGGGCCAAGCTGGCATCGAGGGCGGCGCGGCGGCGGCCGGGGGCCTGTACTCCGGCGCGGCGCTGAAGGAGCTCCAGAAGTTCGGCACCGACTACGCCACGACCAAGTACGGCCAGGCCTTCGACCGACTCCGCGGGCAGCGCAACGACGCCACCATGCGCAGCCAGTCCCTGGCCAACTACGGCACCGGGGCCCTGTCCTCGAGGCAGAACGCGGGCCAGTTCTTCGGCGGCAACCAGATTGGCCTGATCACCGGCCAGGGCAACGCCAACGCCGCCAGCCGCATCGCGCAGGGCAACGCCTGGGGCGACGCGCTGCAGGGCGCGGGCTACGCGGCCAACAAGTACTTCCAGCCGACGACGACCCCGGGCGGCGGCAGCGCCGACGGGGGCAGCGCCTACGACCGCTGGCTGCGCTACGGCTCGGGGGGTGACTGACCATGCCGATCGACGCAGGGCTCTACTCCGCCATCAGCAACAGCCGCCGCACCTGGCAGGACATGGCCGCGGCTGACCAGTCGCAGGAGGCCAACAAGCTCACCATGCTCCTGCGCCAGCAGCAGGCCGACGAGGCCCAGCGCGCGGGCCAAGAGCGGGAGGCCCTGCGCGGGTACTTCTCGACCCCGGGCCTGAATCTGGACTCCTCAGAGGGCGAGGCGGGCCTGTACCGCGCCGCGCCTGGCCTGGCCACCGGCATCCAGAAGCAGCGCGCGGAGATCCTCAAGGTCCGGAACGAGGGCAAGGGCAAGGACGCCGAGGCGGAGAAGACGCGCCTGGCGAACGTCGCCTCGGCCGTGGCCCAGCACCGCGACCTGCTGGCCAACGTGACCGACGGGCAGACCGCGGCGCAGTGGCTGATGAGCGGCTACGCTGACCCGCTGGTCGGGCCGGTGCTGTCCCGCATGGGGCCCGCCAGCGAGGCCATGAAGCGCATCCCCCAAGACTCCGAGGGCCTCGCCAACTGGGTGAAGCAGAACGGCCTCGGGGCGACGAAGTTCATCGAGAAGAACGCGCCCAGCTACGATGTCCAGAACACTGGCGCGGTCACCGAGACGGTGGCGCGGCCGGGCCTGGGCGGTGCGCCGACGGTGGTGCGCTCGGTCAAGAACACGCTCACCCCGGGGCAGGCCGCGTCAGACGCCACGATCCGGCGCGGGCAGGACATCGCCGCCGGGACCGCGCGCGAGACGGGCGCCAAGCTGGTGGTCGGCGCGGACGGCAGCACCTACACGGTGGAAACGCGCGGCGGCGGCCCGGCCGCTGGGCCAGCGCCTGGCGCAGCCCCGGACCCGCGCGCCGGCGGCCCGGCGCCGCGCGTGGCGACCCCGATCGTGACCCCGGACGGCAAGCCGCTGGTCGGGAAGACGCCGAAGACCGCGATGAGCGCCACGCTCCAGAAGGAACTGATCGAGATCGATGACCTGGCCCCGAAGGCGGAGTCGGCGGTGGCGGCCCTGAACAAGGCCCTGCAGCTGAACGACAAGGCCTACAGCGGGTTCGGGGCGACGGAGCGGGCGGGCCTGCGTAGCAACATGCCGGGCGAGTCCGAGGCGGCGAACGCGACGATCGAGTTCAACAACCTGATCGGCGAGCAGGCCCTGTCCAGCCTGAAGGCGACCTTCGGCGGGAACCCGACCGAGGGCGAGCGGGCGATCCTGCTCGATCTCCAGGCCTCCGCCAACAAGCTGCCATCGCAGCGCAAGGCGATCATCGAGCGCGGCATCGCCGCGGCGCAACGGCGCGCCAATGTGCTGCGCACCCGGGCCAAGTCGATCAGGGACGGCAGCTTCCTTGGCGGCCAAGCCGGGGCCGAGGACGACGCCGCGCCGGAGACGCCTGCTGTTGACCTGGATGCCATCCGCCGTGCCGTGGCGGCCGAGGACGCGCGGCGCGCGCCGGGGAGGAAGTGATGGATCTGAGCAAGCTTTCCGACGCGGAGTTCGCCGCCCTCAAGGCCTCCCTGGGCCCGGCCGCGCCGCCGGCCCCGCCCGCTCCGCCGCCCACGCTCAAGGACCGCATCCGGCAGCTGATGGACGCGAGCCGGGACACGGCCGCCGGCGCGCTGCGCGGCACGGGCAGTATCGGGGCGACCCTGCTCGCCCCGGCGGATGTCGCCTCGGACGCAATGGCTGGCCGCCCGCTGATGCAGTCCAACCGCGAGCGCCGCGCAGCGATGGACGCCGCGCTTGGCACGATGGGCGCGGACACGAATTCGGCGATGTACCAGGTTGGCAAGGCGGGCACGGAGATCGCGGGCACCGCCGGCGCTGGCGGCATGCTGGCGCGCGGCGCGACGATGGCGGGGCTGCCCGCGAACGTGGCGCGGCTGCTCGAGGCCGGCGGCCTGGTGCAGGGCGGCGGGTACGTGCCCAAGGTCGCCGCCGGCGCGGTGGCCGGCGGGGCCGGCGCAGGCCTGGTGGACCCGGAGGACGCCGCTGGCGGGGCCGGCATCGGGGCGCTGATCCCCGGGGCCGCGCCGCTGGTGCGCGCCGTCACCCGCTCCGGTGTCAAGTACCCGGCGCTGGCCGCCGCCGCGCAGCGCCTGAACATCCCCGTGGGCCCCGCGGCGATCTCGGACGCGCCGCTGCTCAAGGGCGCCCGCTCGGCGCTGAACGATGTGCTGGTGACGGGCTCCATCGGCCGGTCACAGGACGACGCCGTCAAGCGCGCGCTCACCCGCGAGGTGGGCCGGACGTTCGACCAGCCGCTCGAGGAACTGACGCCGCAGGCAATGATGCAGGCCAAGGACGCGCTCGGGCGCAGGTTCGATGACGTATGGGGCCGCAACGCCCTCATCGTCGACGGGCCCATGATGGACCGCGTGATCGCGCTGCGCAACGAGTCGTCCGGGCTGCCGGCGGACACCGCGCGCATCATCAACCACCAGACGCAGGAGTTCCTCACCAAGGTGCAGGGCGGCGACCCGGCGAACGGGATCATGTGGGTGGACGGGGACACGGCCAACGCCCTCCAGCGTCGGCTGCGCGAGCTCGGCGAGGGCAACGCCAACTTCCGGGACACCTACGGCGACCTGCGCGGGATGATCCTGGGCGCGTTCAACCGGAACGTGGACCCGGCGGACGCAGCGCTGCTCGCCGACACGCAGCGCAAGTACCGGGCCTTCAAGACCGTCGAGCCCCTGATGGCCAAGGGCGACGTGGGCGTGGGCGCCGCGGAAATGAACCAGGTGCCGGCGGGGCTGCTCCCCGGTGCGGTCCTGAAGCAGTACGGGGAGCGCGCCTCGCAGGGCCCGTTCGCCGAACTCGCCCCGATCGCCGGAAACTTCGTCGCCGACAAGGCGGCCCGCACCGGCGGCTCCGCGCGCGCGCTGGCGCAGCAGTCGGCGCTGAACGCCGGCGCTGTGCTCGGCCTCGGCGGGACGAGCATGGCCAGCCTGCCCCTGGCCGGCGGCCTGGCGGGGGCGCTGGCGGGCGGACAGTGGGCGATGGGCTCCCCGCTCCTGGGCCGCCTGGCGACCGCGCGCGCCAACAACCGCGTTCTGGCCGACCCGGTGGCCGAACTGCTCCGCCAAGACCCGCGCCTGCTGGGCGGTGCCGTGGCCGGCTCCGGCGGCCTGTACGCTGATTGAGGATACCCCATGCCCGTCGTTCTGCAGTTCGCCACCCGCCCGCCCTACTTCGACCTCCAGGCCGGCGTCGTCGTGCCAGCGGCGGGCTACTTCCTGGACACCTTCGTCAACGGCACCACCACGCCGCAGGCCACGTACAGCAACGCCGCGGGGACCATCGCCAACAGCAACCCGATCGTGCTCGACTCGACGGGCTCGGCGAGCATCTACCTGACGACGGCGCAGACGTACACCTTCCGGCTGCGGCGCACGGTCGCGCTGGGCGGCGGCACGGTCTTCACCCAGAACGATCTCTCGGGCATCCCGGGGACCACCGCCGGCTCCTTCCTGCCCCTGGCCGGGGGAACGCTCACCGGGCCGCTGGTGCTGGCCGCCAACGCCTCGGCGTCGCTGCAGGCCGTGCCGAAGCAGCAGCTGGACACCTCGATCGCCGGGGTCCAGGCCGCGGTCCTGTCCGCCATCGGCACGCCGGTCCCGACCGGGGCCGCGATGATCTGGTGGCTGGCCACGCCGCCCACGGGCTTCATCGAACTGAACGGCGGCCCGATCAGCCGCACCACCTACGCGGCCCTGTTTGCGCTCTGGGGCACGACCTACGGGGTCGGCAACGGGACCACGACCTTCGGCATCCCCGACATGCGCGGCGAGTTCCTGCGCGGCTGGGACAACACCCGCGGCGTGGACTCGGGGCGCGTGATTGGCAGCACCCAGACGGAGCTCGTTGGGCCCCACACCCACCCCTTCACGGTCAACGCCCGGAACAGCGACAGCACCGGCACCGGGGTCATCACCGGGGGCGCGGACACGGGCGGCGTGGACGGCAGCTTCAGCGGCAACACCGGCAACCCGGCCGGCGCGGAGACGCGGCCCCGGAACCTGGCCGCCATGTGGATCGTGAAGACCTGACATGCCGCACTGGGCAGAAGTAGTCGACCCCAACGCGCTGCCCGGCGTGGCGGGGACGAACGCGCAGACCGGGACGACCTACACCTACCGGCCCGGCGACAGGGCCCTGCTCGTCTCGCACAGCAACGCCGGGGCCATCGCCGGCACCCTGCCACGGGCCACCGGCTCCTTCGGCCGCGGCTGGTATATGTGGGTGTCCAACACCGGCGCGGGGACGCTGACGATCACGCCCACGACCAGCACCATCGACGGCGCGGCGACGCTCGCGCTGGCCACCGGGGCCGGCGCCCTCATCGTCTCGGACGGCGCCAACTACCGGACCAGGCGCGGGGGCGGCGGGGGTGGTGGCGGCGGCGGCGTGACCAGCGTCACCGGCACCGCGGGGCGGATCAGCAGCACGGGCGGGGCGACCCCGGTGCTTGACCTGATCGGCACCGGCGTCACGCCAGGCGCATACGCCGCGCCGACGATCACCGTGGACAGCTTCGGGCGGATCACGGCCATCGTCGCCGGGGCGGCCTTCGTCGTCTCCTTCGTGCTTTCCTGCAACCCCAGCGTCGAGGCCTCTGTCATCGCTTTGCCAGGGACGGCTACTGCCGCCTGGGCGCTCACCAACTACGTCTGACCATGTCCGCGACCCTCACCTGGTATCACAGCGGCGTCGGGACCAAGACCGGCACGACACAGGCCGCGTTCTTCACGGACATCGTCTCCCTCGTCGGCACGAAGAGCGGCGACGCAAACTTCAAGTGGGAGGTGGCGAGCTCGGACACGGCCGGCAACCCCAACTATGTTGTGCTCCGGCGCAAGGACGCATCGGCGGGGCGCATCCTGATCGTCGCCTGGACATCCGCGCCGGCCGGCAACAACGCCGCTATCCTTGACGCCGCGCCGACGGCGAACAACGTCTACGTGGCCTGGTTCCCGTCCGGCAACGTGGCCACGCCGAGCAACCTGAACGCATCAAGCGGGACGATTCTGGGCAACGACACTGGCGCGGTCAAGGTCACGTTCGGGACCGCGACGACGACGGTCTACACGACCAACATCCAGCCCTTCTACTTCGACAGCACGGAGGCCATGTTCTTTGGGTTCCAGAACCCGGCCTCTGCCACCACGCACGCATTCGGGGCCGGCGACCTCGTGGTTGACGGGGCGGACGCGGCATACGGGGCGACGGTAAGTTTCGGCGGGGCCGCCCATACGTTCGGGTCCACCTCCGGGCCCATGCCCTGGTTATCAGCAACGGCCAGCGCGGGCACGGCCAGTCAGACGCTGGTGCGGACCAACTACGGATCCTCGAACCGCGTCTACTATCAGGCGTGGTTCCCGTCCGCGAACTGGGCCAACTCCGTGGTGTCTGCAACAGACATCCTCACGAACACGGGGAGCAGCCAGGTCTGGCACGTCCCCGTTCAGCTGCTCGGCACGACGAAGGGCGAGGGGTTCGTGATCAAGCTGCGCCAGATCGCGCTCGGCCCCGGGACGGTGGGCGCCTTCACGCCCTACAACATCACCGGCCCCGTCGTGGCAGCGCGACAATTCAATGCGGCTACCGCGGGCGGCAACGGCTTCCCGTGGTTTACGAACTTCAAACTGTAGGGCCAGAACGTGGAGAACGGATTCGAGAAGGCCGCAGCGAACCCGTGGGTCGCGGCCGCCGTCGGCACTGCCGTCAGCCTCAAGTTCATGCCCGGCGCGACCTGGCTGGAGCGGGGCGGCAGCGCGTTCATCACCTACGGCTCGGGCGTGGTGCTGGGCGGGGCCATCGTTGACCACATCGGCGTCGTCAGCGGCAAGTCCGCCGCGGGCATCGTGCTCCTGACCTCCGCGTTGAGCCTGGTGGTCTTCCAGGTGATCGTGGACGCGATCAGGCAGGCGGCACTCGGGGACGTGATCGACAAGTGGCTGCGCAAGCGGCTCGGAGTCGGGCCGAGGGAGGACTCATGATGATCGACGCGCTGGCGCTGCTCACCGCCTTCATGTGCATGGTGTGCATCCTCCACC
>JBEIVK010000782.1:0-2098 GCA_040373935.1 Alphaproteobacteria bacterium | reverse complement strand
GGGCGGCGGGCGCGTGGGCGCTGCATGGCTCGGGCGTGGCGGCGCGGGTCGCCGTGGTGGGCGGGGCGCGCGGGGAGGAGGCGGCCCGCACGGCGGAGGCGCTCGCGGCGCTGGGGCTCGGGCCGCCGGCGGTGCTGGTGTGGGACGAGCCGGCGCCGGGAACCGTCGAGGAGGCCGCGGTCACGGCAGCGCGGGTGCGGGCTGCCGGTTGGCGCCGCGTGCACGTCCTCACGTCGGCGTACCATGTCGCCCGGTGCCGAGCGGTTTTTCGGGCGGCGATGCCCGGCATGGCGGTGAGCGTGAGCGCGACCGACGCGGAGGCCTGGAGCCCGACGGGCTGGTGGGTGGACGCGCGCCAGCGCCGGCTCGTGCGCAACGAGGTGCTCAAGTGGGTGAGCTGGCGAAGCGGCCTGCGCGCCCTGTGGCGGCGGGTGCGCTGAGAGTGGGCCTCACATGCCCGAAACGGACTTGGTCGCCCAGTCGATGACCGCGTAGCCGTTCATGGTGTCCTCGCCGGTGATGGTGCGGGTCTCGGACCACGCGAGCACGCCGGAGAGGTAGATGTTGATGGTGACGTCGTTGTCCGCGCTGAAGACCGACCCCGGGTAGTCGTGCACGTAGACGGTGTAGATGCCGTCCTCCTCGGGCGAGAAGATGTTGATGTTCTCGGGCCCGGTGCCGGGGATGTCGTCGATGTCGAGGGACGGGTCGTCCGCGGTGTCGCCCGGCGTGCCCCAGTCGAGGCCGCGCCCCGTGCAATTTTGCCAGTTGCAGTCGTCGTTGGACCACAAGGCGCCGCCGGGGCCGAGGAGGTGGAGGTCCATGTCGTCGCCGGGCGAGACCCAGAACATCTCCACCCAGAGGTCTTGGCTCGGGACCGCCTCCAGAACGGCGATGCAGGGGGCCGACTGCGTGCCGAACTCGTTGGTGACCACGAGCTGCGCCCGGTAGGTGCCGACCACGTCGGCCCGGAAGTTGAACAGGTCCGCGTCGCCGGGCGGAAGGGACGCGGCCGAGCCCATCGGCTTCTCGATGAGCGACCACTCGTAGTCCACGATGGCGTAGCCCGAGGGGTCGTAGCTGGAGGAGCCGAACCAGGTGACGTCGTCGTAGAGGGCGAAGGCCTCGGGCGGGTCCACCGAGCAGACGGCGATGGGCTCTTCCAACGTGGTGCCGCGCAGGGGCGCCTGGTCCGTCCCCGTGGGGGCGTTGCTCTGCACGACGAGCGCGCCCGTGTAGGCGGCGTCGAAGGTGGGGGCGAAGGTGACCTCGACCGGGTGGCGCTCGCCGGGCTGCAGCGTGACCCCCGCGACCGGGGCGGCGCTGAAGCCTTCGCCGATGACCAGGCCGCTCGTGATGACCAGGGGCGCGCCGCCCGCGTTCACGATGTCGAGCGTCTCCACGACGGTGGCGCCGAGGTCTTGCAGGCCGAAGTCGAGCTCGATGGGGTCGAAGGCGACCCGCGGCCAGAGCCCGCCGCCGATGAGCTGCGCGAGCGCCTCGGGCTCTGCCGGGTCGTTGGAGAGGACGACGCCCAGGCCTTCGTCCACGACGTTGGTGGGCGTGTACGTGACGAGGAGGTCCAGCGAGTCGCCAGGGGCGAGGGTGTCCCGCTCCTCGGTGGCGGCGATGGTGAAGGCGAGGCTGTTCTCGACGCGGAAGCCGCCGAGCACCAGCGGCTCGGAGCCGACGGAGGACACCGTCAGGACCTCGGTGGCGCTGTCCCCCGGGGCGAGGCCGCCGAAGTCGATGCGCGCCGGAGACAGCTCGATGCGCGGGCCCGCGCGGTTGGGGTCGCCGATGTCCTTGACGTCGTAGTCGCTGCAGGCGACGAGGAAGGCGATGGCGGACAACGCGCGCATGGGAACTCCCGACCGGCCTGCGCCCAGGGTGGCACGGGCCGCGCCGACCGTCTACCCCGCCGCGCCGAGTAGGGCCCGCAGCGCAAGCGAAAGCGGGGGAGCGGGGGCCTCCCCCATGTCCCGGGCGGCGAGGCGATCCTGGCTCCAGGCCCACACGAGCGCCGGCAGCCCGTCCGGGGCCGCCGGCCCAAGGCGGCGGGCGAGGGCGTCTTCGAGCAGCGCGCGGCGCGGCGCGC
>JBEIVK010000851.1:0-1881 GCA_040373935.1 Alphaproteobacteria bacterium | reverse complement strand
GCTGCGCGTAGAAGCCCGTGAGCACGGCCGCGCGCGAAGGCCAGCAGCGGGCCGTGCTGTACGCCTGAGTGAAGCGCAGTCCGCCCGCCGCGAGCGCGTCGAGGTGCGGCGTCGGGATCTCGCCGCCATAGCTCCCGAGATCGGAGTAGCCGAGGTCATCGGCCAAAATGACGAGGAAGCTCGGCGGCGCGGCGGGGGCGGCCGCGAAGGAGACGAGGGCGAAAACGAGGGCGGCGAGCAGTGGCAGGAGGGGTCGCATCGGCGGGGCTCCCCCAAGCAAACGCGGCGCGGCGCCGCCCGCAAGCCGGCGCGGTCAACGGGCCGGGCGCGGGACCCCGAAATGCGCGAGGACGTTACGGACCAAGCCCGCCATCCGCGGATCATCCGCCAAGACCCAGCCAGCCCCGATTGCGCCCGCGTTGAAGACCCGGCCGCCGCCCGGGCGCTCCCAGTAGACAAGGTCCGCGCCGGTATCCTCCGCGGGCTGAACGCGCCGTGAGAAATAATCGAAGGCGCTCCCGCCCTTACGCCAATAGACGCGGCCCCGCGCCAGCACCGCGACGCCGGCCGGATCCGCCGGCACCGTCCCCCCTGGCGGCGAGGGCTCCCGCTGGAGGCGCGCGAAGGTCGAGGGGAGGACGTCGAACTCGTGCGCGTTAGCGCGGCGCACTCCGTCGCCCGCGTCCCCGAACGCATCCCCGCGGCGCAGTCCAAGGTCCTCGGGTTGGCGGAACAGGAAGTGGCCTGGATCCTCCACCAGATAGGGCCCGAACTGCTCCGGGGCAGCGGGCGCGTTGAAACCGAGCAGGTCGAGCGCGATCAGGTTCACCCCAGGATGCCCGCACTCGCGCAGCAAGCCGCCGCGCCGGCCATCGTGGCTGTGCCAGACCTCACCACGCCGAGCGGCGGGCACCCGCGCCCCGGGACCATCCGCCTTGCGGCATTCCATCACGGTGCCGGCTTCGTCGAAGGAGACCCGCCAGTAGACGGAATTCCCGCTGAGCACGACCAAGTTACCACCGCCCCGCAGGTAGGCATCCGCGCCGCCGTACATCGGGAGCGACCAATATTCACTGTGGCCGACAATGAAGACCGCCGCGTAACCCTCGAGGAGCCGCGGATCGCGGTGCAGGTCGAGGTCGCTCGCCGTATCACAGGCGTAGCCCTGCTCATCGAGCCACACGTGGGTGAACCGGTCGGCACGGGCGAGGTGACTATAGCGCGTCGAGCCGCCATAGAGGACGTGCGGCCCGGCGACCGGCCAAGGCATCCGCAGGCCCATCTGATAGGTTCCTTGGCCGCGGGCGTGATCGCGGTAGAGATTGAAAGCGGGGAGGCCACGGACGTCGCGCTCCACGCCCCCCGTGCCCCAAACTTGGTGCAGCCCAGCCCGGGGCAGGGCGAACGGGGTGGCGTTGTAAGCACGCCACGTGTTGGTCGCGAAGAGCAGCAGGAGCGGCGCGCGCGGCCCCGCCGGATTCCGGCGGACCACGAAGGTGCAATCGTACACCCGCGGCCCGCCGTCGTAGCTAAACGTGAAGCGGGCGACGTAGAGGCCCGGCCGCGCCGAGGCGGGCACCTCCCAGCGATGCGTGACCTCCCAGCGGCAATCGTAGAGGTCGTCGGACGCGAGCCGCAGGCCGTGACCGCGGCGGGGATCCGCGGCCGGCTCCGGCGCGCCGAAACGGGGGACATCGGCCGCGAAGGCCGGCCCGCCGATCATCCAGGTGCCGAGGTTGATGATCCGGCCATCGCGCCCGCCGCCGGAGGCGTCCGCCACCCGGTCGCCCCGCTCCTCGTCGAGCGGCCACCACGCGAGCGCGCCCGCCAGCGGCGGCAAGAGGCCCCGCGCGGCGAAGCGGGCCCGGACCTCCACCGCCG
>JBEIVK010000786.1:0-2070 GCA_040373935.1 Alphaproteobacteria bacterium | reverse complement strand
GGTGGGCGGCGCGGAACGCCGGCCCCCCCTGCGCGGCGTGCAGCGCGATGGCCCGCGGCGCGCACAGCCACGGCGCCGGGTCGAAGGTGCCCGGCCAGTCGAACTCGGCGCGGAAGCCGCCGCCGTAGCCGTGGCTGGTGGCGAGGGCATGGGTGGAGGACTGGTGGCGGGGGTGCGTGTACAGGACGGCGGTGCCGCGCGGGCAGCTGAGCCACTTGTGCAGGTTGCCCACCCACCAGTCCGCGCCCAGCGTCGTGAGGTGGACGTCGATCTGCCCGGGGACATGCGCGCCGTCCACCAGGACCGGCACGCCGCGGGCGTGGGCCGCGGCGACCAGGGCGGCCGCCGGGAAGACCAGCGCCGTCGGCGAGGTGATGTGATCCACCACGAGCAGGCGCGTCCGCGGGCCGATGGCGGCGACGACGGCCGCGACGACCTCCTCCGGGCGCTGCAGCGGGAAGGGCACCGGGGCCTCGACCACGCGCGCACCGTCGCGCTCCACCCAGCGGCGCAGCGCCGTGGACACCGCGCCGTAGCGGTGGTCGGTCGTCAGCACCTCGTCGCCCGGCGCGAAGCGCAGGCCCGCCAACACGGCGTTGACGCCCGCGGTGGCGTTGGGCACGAAGGCCAGATCCCGCCCCGGCGCGCCGAGGAAGTCGCCCACCGCGTCGAGCGCCGCGGCGAGGTGCCCCGGCACGCGCCGCACGAAGAAGTCCACCGGCTCGGCTTCGAGCCGCCGACGCCAGTCTTCGGCCTCTTCCAGCAGCTCGGCCGGGCACGCGCCGAAGCTGCCGTGGTTGAGGAAGGTGACGCCCGGGTGAAGGAGGTGTCGAACCACGCTGCGGCCCTCACCCGGACCCTACCGGGCGCGCGGCCGCCCGGCTACCTTCGCCCCCGACCCGGATCGTCCATGACGTCGTCCTTGGCGCTCGACAGCCAGTCCGTCGCCCACGAGCTGCACGCTCTCCTCCGCGACATCGATCCCGCGCGCTGGCGGGACGACGTCGAGGCCGCGTTTCGCGCCCGCCTCACCGAGATCCGCGCCCGCCTCGATGCCCTGGTCGCGCGGCCTGCCGAGGCGCCAGAGTCCGCGGCGGTGCTGGCGCTTCGGGAGCGTCTGGGCGATCTCGTGCTCCTGCTCGACGGCAACACCCCGGCCCACAACCTCCCGGCCGAGCGGACACGCGCCGCGTGGTCCGACTTCCGCGCGGAGGCGGTGCCCGCATACGAAAAGCTGGCCGCCACGCTGCGGCCCCTCGCGCTGCACGTCCCGTCCCTGCGGCCCACGAACTACGCGCGCAACGTGTACCACGTGCTCTCCGGGCTCGGCTGCCTCCTGCTGCTCAACGAGGCGCTCACGCCCGCCGCCGTGTGGTGGGTCGCGGCCATCTTCCTCGCGATGGCCTGGTCCTTCGAGTTGAGCCGCCGCATCTTCCCGCCCGTGAACCAGCTCCTCATGTGGGCGTTCAAGCCCTTCGCCCATCCCCATGAGGCGTGGCGGGTCAACTCTGCGACTTGGTTCACCACCGCGCTGTTCGTGCTCGCGTCCCTGGGCGAGCCGGCGGTCGCCACGGCCGCCATCGCCGTGCTCGCGGTGGGGGATCCGCTCGCCGCCGTGGTCGGGCGTCGCTTCGGCACCGTGAAGCTGGTCAACGGCCGCAGCCTCCAAGGCACGCTCGCCTTCACCGTCGCCGCCAGCCTCTCGGCCTTCGCCGCCCTGTCCACGTGGGTCCCCGGGCTCGGCACGGCAGCGGTCCTCGCCGCGTCCGTGGCCGCCGCGGCGGCCGGGGCCCTGGCCGAGCTGTTCGCCCGCCGCATCGACGACAACCTCGTCATCCCGCTCGCCGCCGCCGCCGCGGCCTCCCTCGCGTTCGCTCTCTCCGCCTGAGGTCCTCCCTGGACAAGCGCTCCCGCCGCCCGGTCGGGATCGGTGCTGGTGTGATCGTGGGCCTGTTGCTCGCCTGGTGGATCCGCGAGCCCTCGCCCCGTGCCCCTGCGCCGCCCCGCGACGCGCCGCCGGCTTCGCCGGGGGCGGGGCGTTCGCGCACGCCCGGGCCCGCCGCCGAGCCG
>JBEIVK010000292.1:0-5254 GCA_040373935.1 Alphaproteobacteria bacterium | reverse complement strand
GTCCCCCGCGCCGCCGCCGCTGCCGTCCGCGCCGTCGCCGTCGACGCCCGTGGCCCCGGTGTCGGCCTTGCCCGCGCCGGGCACATCGTCGGGCACGCAGGCCGCAGAGAGGAGAGCCAAGCTGAGCAAAACGGGGTGGCGACGCATCAGGACCCCAGCGGACGGTCGGAGAGGAGGCGGGCGAGGGCGGGCTTGTCGATCTTGCCCGATCCCGTGCGCGGAAGCGCGTCCAGGACGGTGACACGCTTGGGAATCTTGAAGCGGGCGAGCCGACCGTCGAGCCACCGCAGGAGGTCGTCCCCGCGCAGCTCCGCCCCGGGCGCGGGCTCGACGAAGGCGTGGCCGACCTCGCCCCAGCGGGGGTCCGGCACGCCCAGCACGGCGACCTGGCCGACGCCCGGGCTCCCGCCGATGACCTGCTCGACCTCGGCCGGGTAGACGTTCTCGCCCCCCGACTTGTACATCTCTTTCAGACGGCCGCGCACGTAGAAAAAGCCCTCGGCGTCGACGGAGAGGGCGTCGCCGGTGCGAAACCAGCCGTCCACGATGGCGGCGGCGGTGGCGTCCGGGCGGCCCCAGTAGCCCCCGCACACGACCGGCCCACCGACCCACAGCTCGCCCGCCTCGCCCGGCGCGCAGTCCGTGCCGTCGGGGCGGACCACCCGCATCGGCACGTTGACCATCGGCCGCCCGACACACGAACCGGCGGGGCCGGCGGTGGGCAGCTCCGGCTGGGCGCGCATCTTGCGCAGCACGTCGGCGGCCGGCATCGAAAAGCAGTTGGGACCGGCCTCCGTCAAGCCGAAGCCCTGCCGCAGCGGGATGCCGCGGGCTTGGTAGCGCTCCAACAGCGGCAGCGCGAGCGGGGCGCCGCCGCACAGGGCGTCGCGCACGCTCTCGAGGTTGGCCGCGTCGAAGCCCGGGTCATCGGCCAACATCTGGTAGATCGTCGGCACGCCCATCAGGTGCGTGATGCGCTCGCGGGCGACGAGGCGCAGGGCCTCCGGCACGTCGAGCGCCGGCATCAAGACCACCCGGCCGCCGCGCGCGAACATCGGCGTGGAGAGGCAGTTCATCCCGCCGGTGTGGAACAGCGGCGTGAAGGTGAGCGTGCTCGACGCGCTGTCGAGATCGCAGGCCAGCACGGTGTTCCAGGCGTTCCAGAACGCTTGGCGATGGGTGATGAGCGCGCCCTTCGGCTTCCCCGTCGAGCCCGAGGTGTACATGATCTGCCAGGGCGCGTCGACGTCGCTGCCCGGCAAGGACTCCCGCGCCGCCGGCCCGCAGCCGGGGCCCGCGTCGAGCGAGAGGGTGGGGAGGCCGAGCCCGGCGCCCACCTCGGCCGACGCGGCGTCCACGAGCAGCACGCGCGGCGCGCAGTCTCCCGCTTGCCAGGCCAGCTCCGGGGCGCTCAGGCGCCAGTTCATCGGGAACAGGATGGCGCCGAGGTCCGCGCAAGCGAACAGCACGGCGAAGGTCTCGCCCCGGTTGCGCGCGAGCACGGCCACGCGGTCCCCGGGGCCCACGCCCGCCGCCCGCAAGCGCGCCGCCCAGCACCGGGCCTCGAAGTCCAGCGCCGCCCAGGACCACCGCCGGCCGGTGCCGGTGTCCACCAGCGCCTCTCGCGCCGGCGCCGCCGCCGCGTGACCCGCCGCCCACGAGACCACACGGGTCATGCGCCCGCCTCGCCGGCCCGGGCCAGGCCGGCGCGCGCCCGGAACCAGCGGTCCAGCAGCGGGAAGAACACCCGCGGCCCGAAGGTGCCGACGACGATGCCGATGTGGCCGGTCTCCAGCACCTCCAGGGTCGCGTCGGTGCTGCCGGTGGCGCTGGCGAGCGGCGCCACGGCCTCCAGCGGGGCGATGAAGTCCTTGCGCGCTGCCACGACCAGCAGCGGGCCCGTCCAGTTGCGGAGGTCCACCGTCTCGTCGCCCACCGCCCAGGTGCCGGCGAGCAGCGCGTCCTCCTGGTAGGCCCGCCGAATGAACTCCCGGGCGAAGGTGCCGGGCATCGGGACGTTTTCTTCGAGCCAGCGCTCCCGGGCGAGGGCCCGCGCGAGCTGGTCCGGGCGCTGCGCCGCCTCGTCCAGCGCGATGAACTTGCCCCAGTTGCCCATCGGGTCCAGCATCTTGAAGGCGGCCTGCATGACGCTCACGGGCAGCAGGCGGTCCGCCGGGATGGCGCTGTCCACGTCGAAGGCCGCCGGGTCCACGAAGCGGCGGAAGCGCCCCGCCTCGGCGAAGCGCACCGGGGCCGTGAAGGTGGCGAGCCCGGCCACGCGCGCCGGGCGCAAGGCCGCGTACATGGCCGCCAATGTGCCGCCCTGGCAGTAGCCGAGCAGGAAGACCTTGGGGGCGCCGGCGTGGCGCCGCACCCGGTCGATGCTGCGGTGCAGCAAGGTGAGGAGGACATGCGCCACCGAGTCCCCGGCGTCCTCGTCGGTGGGGATGCCCCAGTCGACGAGGTAGGTCGGATGTCCCTTCTCGGCCAGCGCCGCCACGAGACTGCGGTCCGGCTCCAGGTCGCAGATGCTCGCCTTGTTGATCATCGACGGGATGACCACGACCGGCGCGCCCGTCGAGGCGGTCGCCGGCGCGTAATACCGCACGGAGAGCTTGTTCTGGCGGTGGATGATCTCGTGGGGCGTGGTGCCCACCGGCGGGCGCGGCGTGGTGGCGTGCACCCACAATCCGCGGCGCACCTGGTCTGTTTGCTGCCAGCCGCCGATGCCGGCGACGAGCGGGCGCATGAGCTCCAGGGGGTCGGCGGGCAGCGGCTTCATGCGTTCATCCAGCCGATGAGGGCCTCGGGCAGCGCCTTGCCGATGCAGACGCCGACGTGGCCGCCCTTGAGCGTGCGCGTCTCGACGGGGCCGCCCCACACCTTCGCCAAGCCAAAGGCAGCCTCGGGCGGGCAGATGTGGTCCTTGTCGGCCGCGAGGACGAGCGCGGGGAGGGTGCCGGCGCGCAGGTCCACCGGGCGCCCGGCCATCATCCAGCCGCCCGCCATCGGGGCGTTCTCGAAGTAGCAGCGCCGGATGTACTCGCGGTAGGTCTCGCCGCAGAAGTCGACCGAGTCGTCGTTCCACTGCTCCATCGCGGCCCACAGCTCGGGGAAGCCCGGGGTCTCCATGCCGTCCCAGAGGCCCTTCCACTTTGCCGTGCTGTTGGAGGGGCGCAGCAGCGCGAAGCTGCCCTTCATGAGCGCGGCCGGGTAGTTGCCGAAGCCGTCGATGACGTCGTCCACCGGGAAGGTCGCGGCGCTCGCCCAGGTGGACAAGCGGCCCGACGCGTGGAAGTCGATGGGCGCGGCGAGCAGCGCGAGGCGGCGGGCGAGGCCCGGGTTCCGCGCGAGGCAGACCGTCAGGAAGGTGCCGCCGACGCAGTAGCCGAGGGCGTCGGGCAGCTCGTCCTCGGCGAGGGTGCCTTCTTCGCGGGCGTGGCGCGCCGCCCGGCGCAGCATGCGGGGCAGCACGAGGTCCGCGTGGTCCGCGAAGGTGCGGGTGGCGTCCTCCGGCCCGGGGCGGCCCCAGTCCAGCATGTACACCGGAACGCCGGCTTGCACGAGCTTCTCAATGGTCGAGCGGCCCGGCAGCAGGTCGAAGACCGTCCAGGTGTTGATGAGCGGCATGCTCACGAACAGCGGCCGGGTGCGGGCGGCGCCCTGCGGCGGGAAGTAGCGGAGCGAGGCCTTGCCCTGGCGAAACACGACGGCGTGCGGGGTCTGCCCCGTCGGCGCGTGGCGGACCGGGTCCCCGGCGAGGAAGGTGGCGGTGGCGACGGCGCGGGTGAGCATGGGTCAGTCCCCCTTCTTGGCGCTGCGCTTGGGCTCGGCGGCGTCCACGCGGGCGCGCAGGCCCGCGAGCTCGTCTTGGAGGGTGGCGAGGCGCTCGCGCTGCTCCAGGCGGGCCTCGGCGGCCTCGATGCGGGCCTGGACGACCTCGCGCTGCAGCGCGTCCATCGCGCGGGCCTGGGACTTCAGGAGGTCCTTCGCCTCGAGCAGGGTGTCCTCCATCTGGAGCACCCGCTCTTCGAGCAGGTTGGCGATGCGGGCGAGGCGCGTGAGGTCCCCGCGCGTCGGCAAGTGCATGCGGGAGAGCTGCTCCTCGACTTGAGACTCGTACTGCTTGCGCGCCTGGGCCATCGCCGACAAGCCCTTGCCGGAGGCGCCGAGGAACTCGGGGCTGTCGAGCACGGTGTCCCACCAGGCCGTCATGCTCTTCTCCCAGGTGGAGTAGAGGTCGTTGGTGAACCGGCTGAACTCGTCATTCGGGGCGGCGGCCATCGGGGGCTCCGTCGGGGGCGGGGCGGGAGAGCAGAGGGGAGGGGAGCGGCGGGGGGAGCGGCCCCGGGGCGGCGCGCGCCCCGGGACGCGGAGACCTCAGGCCGAGGCCTTGTCTGCGGCCTTCGGGGCCATCGCCTCGACCATCTGCTTCTGCATCTCCAGGCCCATCTCGGCGGAGCGCTTCCAGACGGAGAGGCCGAAGTCCACCGCGACATGGCCCTGCTCGCGCATGGACTTCTCCATCGTCTTGGCCTGATCGAGCTGCCAGTCGAGGGCCTTCTTCTGCATGTCGATGGCCTTGTGGGCGTTGGAGAGGAAGGTGTCGCGGAAGGGCATGGCGTCGAACATGGGCATCATGGCGGGCTCCGTGGGGGGCGAGAGGTCTTGCGGGTGTGGCGCCGGGGCGATCGCCCTCGGCACACCCCCCAGGTATCCACGGTGCTGCGGTGCGGCAAGAAGATTTTGCGGTGCAGCAAAGCCCGGGCGGTTAGGGCGGGAGCGATCTCGGGCGCAGGCCCGTTGGGAGTACCGGGCTGATGCGGATCATCAAGAAGTACAGCAACCGTCGCCTCTACGACACCTCCACCTCCACCTACGTCAACTTCGAGCAGCTCGCGGGGCTGGTGCGGGCCGGCGAAGAAGTGAAGGTGCTCGACGTGCAGTCCGGCGAAGACATCACCCGGGCCACGCTGCTGCAGGTCGTGCTCGAGTCCCAGGGGGCGGCCGCCCTCTTCCCGCCCGGCCTGCTGCACCGCATCATTCGCTTCTCGGCGGCGGGCCCGGGCCAAGCCTTGTTCCTCCAGCAGGTCGGCATGGGGCTGGAGCTGCTCGACGTGCAGCTCACCCGCCTGGAGCGCCAGATGGGTTGGTTCAAGGCGGACGTCCCTCCGCCGGCCGCCGGTCCGGCCGCGCCGCCCCGGACGCCGGCCCGCCCGACGAGGGCCCCGAGGAGCCGCCGCCCGCCGCGCCC
>JBEIVK010000870.1:0-1843 GCA_040373935.1 Alphaproteobacteria bacterium | reverse complement strand
CGCTCCACCTCGCGCCGCTACGAGAGGTGCTCGCTGAGCCCCGCGCCGAGTTCGCCGCGCCCGCCGAGGTAGACGATGCGGCCGACGCCCGCCGCGGCCGCGGCCCGGCCGAAGGTGGCCGCGAGCGCGCGGTCGCGCTCGGCGTACGAGGCGCCGGAACTCTCCATCGAATGCACCAGGTAGTACGCCGCCGCACACCCGGCGAGCTGGCGCGCGAGCGCGTCGCCGTCGCCGAGGTCGCCCTGCTCCACCGAGACGCCCGGGTGCGCCCGCCACGGCCGGTCGGCCAGCTTGCGCGGCTCGCGCACGATGCAACGCACGCGGTAGCCCGCCTCGAGGAGCCGCGGAACCAGGCGCCCGCCGACGTAGCCCGTGGCGCCGGTGACGGCGACGAGGGCGCCGGGGGGGATGGGGAGTGGGGTGTGAGCGGGGACGGCCGAGGGCGCGGGGTGGTCGCGATGGTCGGGCACGGGAGGCGAGGCTAGTCGGAGGGGGACCAGGATCTTCCCTCGAGGCCTGCGTAGTTACGCTGCTGCCATGCGCACCGGGACCGCCTCCATTCTTGCCGCCGGGCTCGGGACCCTCTGCGTGTGCCTTGCTGCGTCCGCGCCTCTCTCCTCCACCACCATGTCGACCACCACGTTCTTCAAGGGCTCGGGCTCCGGCACCGTCCTCTTCAACGCGAAGGGCGGCACCTTCTACGACGGTCCGGGCACGAGCACCGTCCTCCTCAACCTGAGCGGCTCGAAGGCGTTCAAGGGTGCCGGCAGCGGGTCGGTGCTCTTCAACGTGTCGGGCTCGAAGGTGTTCCGCGGCAGCGGGTCGTCGGACTGCCTCTGGAACATCTCGGGCGGCAAGGTGTACGAAGGCGCGGGATCGTCGAAGGTGCTCTACAACGTCTCGGGCACGCGGCTCTACCGCGGCGCGGGGAGTTCCGACGTCGCGTGCAACTGGTCCGGCGGAAGCGTGGGGACGAACGAGCTGGCGGCGGTGGTGTGGTTGGTGGAGCAGCCGTAGTTCAGCCGAGCGCGGGTCGCGGTGAGGCAAGTCGCTCCGAGACCCCGCGATCAGTCGCGTCGATGCATGCACTCCTCCGAGTGAGACCACCGCTGGGCCCGGCGCCGTCAGTTCACCCGCAGGAGCGTCTCATGCCCTGCCGGGCACGCATACTGGTCGTACGACTTGCCGCCGAACATGATGCGCCCTTCTATCGCCATCGACTCCGGGCACCGACCATGCGGGCACGTCCTCTTCTTGTTGCGCTCGCTCTCGGGAACATTCAGTTCGTGAAGCGGCTTCTTTCCTGTCGCGTACTGCATCAACTCGTCAAGTCGGGCCTCGACCGAATCAGCGCCCTTACCCTCCATGCGCGCGCTGAAGTACAGGTCCGCGAGCGTCTCGGCCTGCTTGTCTGGTGGAACCATCGGCAAGGGGGGCTTGGAGCGCAGGCAGTCCAACACCTTCGCGTCGTCCGCGTACGCGGACGCCGGGTCCGACCCGTTCAGCCCGAACCCCTTCATCAAGGTCGCTTGGCCCTTGTCGCGGGCCATCGACTTGACCTTCTTCCGGATCGCCTCGGCGATCTGGTCGGCACCCTTGGAACTGGCGCTCCCGGCCTTCGATGGCGCTGCGGCGACGGCCAGGGCGGGCGAAGCGCCCGCTACGAGCACTGTCGTCGCGACGATTGCCCCCACGACGGAAGCCAGCGAGCGTCCCACGGATCGGATCGACTTGGAATTCATGCCGAAATTGTAACCTTGCCCCATCGCACCCGCCCTGGCATCCCCGTCGGCCGAGGACCAACTCCGCTTCCTCCAGCGGGTCACGCGCATCCTCGACGAGG
>JBEIVK010000466.1:0-3707 GCA_040373935.1 Alphaproteobacteria bacterium | reverse complement strand
GTGGACCGCGCCGTCCACACCCTCCGCAGCGCTGCACGACCCGTGGACAGCCTGTCCACACCCCATGCAGCCCTGCACGACCCGTGGACAGCGCCGTCCACACCCTCCGCAGCCCTGCCCCGCCCCCGGACAGCCTGTCCACACCCCCTGCAGCCCGGCACGACCCGTGGACAGCGTGTCCGCCCTCCATGCAAGGCCTGCCTACGCGATCGCAGAGGAGGACGCGCACCAGCGGCGGCCCCCGGCGCGGGTTAGCTGCGCGCGGGCCTCGCCCCGGAGTCTGCCATGTCCGACCGCTTCATCCCACGCCGCCAAGGCGAACGCGCCGCCGCCCACGCCGCCCTCGCCGCGCTGCGCCCCCCCGCCGCCGCCGCCGTCGCCTATGCCGCCCTCACCGAGCGGCTCGGCCCGTCGTGGCGCGGCGCCTACGACACCGCCGCCGCCGCCGACGCGCGCCTCGACGCCGCGCGCGCCAGCCTCGACACCGCCGACGACACCTTCGACGCCGCGGCCCGCCGCTGGGCCCTCACCGTCGTCCACCCCACCCAGGGCGACATGGACACCGAGGCCCTGCGCACCGCGCTCGCCGGCCGCACCGTGAGCGACCTCACCCGCGCCGCCGCCCCCGAGGCCGCCCTGCTCGCCCGCGGGCTCCTCGCGCGCATCGCGGCCGGCGCCGTCGGCGGGCCCAGCCCCGCCAGCGCCGCCCTCGAGGCCGCCACCCAGCAGCTCGAGCTCGCCTGGGCCGTGCGCCAAGAGGCCCTCGCCGCCGCCGGCAACGCGAGCGCCGCCCTCATCGCCGCCTCCGACGCCTTCGACGACGGCTGGCGCCTCCTCGTCCGCATCTGGCGCGGCGTCGATGGCCCCCTCGCGGTCAAGGCCGCCCTGCCCAGCTTCTGAGCCACGCGCCTCCCGACGCGCGACGCCGGCAACACGCGCCGCTCCAGGGAGGGGCCTTCCCCCGCCGCCGGCCGTCCCGCGTCCGGGGCGCCCTGCCGGTCGCGCCGAAGCCGGTCACACTCGCCGGGCGCCGAGGCCGGTCCCACTCCCCGGGCGCCCTGCCGATCGCGCCATGGCCGGTCCCGCCCCCGGCCCCCCGGACGCCCTGCCGGTCCCGCTTCCGCCGGTCCCACTCCCCGGAATGCCGCGGCCCTCAGCGTCGCGACGGGCTCTCGCACCACGCCGCGCAGCCCGCCAGCTCCGCCCGCCGCTCGACCCGCCCCCACACGATGAGGTGGGTGCGCCGCCCGCTCTCCACCGGGCGGACATGGTGGCGGTGTGCCCCGCGGTGCAGCACCGCCGCCCCCGGCCGCGGCGCCCAGACCACCCGCTCCCCCGGCAACAGCGCTTCTTGCCGGTGCGCGGGGCAGCGCACCCCCTCGAAGACCACCTCGCCGCCGGTGAACGCATCGCCCAGGCACACGTTGAGCGTGAGCGTGCTGTCGTCGACGTGCAGGGCGAGCGCGTGGTCTCGCCCCGGCCCGTAGGCCGCGATGAAGGCGTGAACATCCACCACGGGGCCCTCCACCCCGGGGAAGAGGCCGGCTGCGGCAGACAGCAGCTCCTGGCCCAGCCGCTGGGCCCAGGCGTCGCCCCCGATCGCCTCGACCCCGAAGCCGTATTCATGCATGCTGTTGGGCGGCGCCCCCGGACCCTCTGGCGCGCGCAACGCGGACTCGCAAGCCGCCCACCACGCCGCCCGCGCCCCCGCGTCGATGAGGGGTAGCTCGTAAACACCCGGACCCAGCGGCCGCAGCAGCCGCGGCAGCGCCCCGGTGGCCAAGGCCGCCTCCACCGCCGCATCGAACACCGGCGGGCCCAGGGCCGGACGCGGCCCCAGCGCCGCGGGCTGCGCCGCCGGAGCGAGCCCTGCAGGGGGATCCCCGAGGGGAGCGGCCCGCGCGCCGCGCCCCCGCCACCAGTCCCGAACCCGTGCCCGAACACCCATTCGCGAGGCCTATCCGGCCCGCGCATCCGGGCCAGACGCCCAAGCCCGGCCGCTGCGCCGCTGCGGAGACGCGCGCATGAGGCCACCGGAAGTCGACGTACCAGTATGTTCGCGTACACCGAAAGGCGGGAAATTCCCGTTTCCAATCCAAGCGATGACGCCGACGTGTGTGCGATGGTGCTCCCATGATCCCCGCCCCCAGCCGCTCCATCGTCGTCCGCCCGTCTGCTTCCGCCCCCAGCGCGGCGCCGCGGTGGGCCCACGCCTGGGAGCAGGCCCTCGACGCGATCGCCCAGGGCACGCTGCCTGCGGCCCTCGCGCGCGCCGCCTTCGCCAACCTCGCCGCTGGCACCCCCGAGGCCGACGCCCGGGTCGCCTTCCTCGAAGCGCTCGCCGCGCAGTCCGCGGGGGATGTCGTGGACGCCGGGCAGCGCGCGCACCGCGCGTTGGGCCTGGCCCCCGACGGTGCCTCCGCTGCGTTCCGCGCCCACGCCCACGCGCTGTGCGCGGCCACCCACGACGCCGTCGCCGACACCGCGGGCGCCCGGCCCCACCTGGACGCGGCGGTCGCTGCCCTCGCGGAGGCCCCGGACGCCGTCGCCGCCGTCGCGGCCATGCTCGGGCCGCTCCTCGCCGCACACGGCGAGGTGGGCTCCGCCGAAGACCTCCTCCAGCGCGCCCTCGCAGCCCTCCCCGACGGCCCGCGCCGCACGGGCGTTCGTCTCGCCCTCGCCTCCGTTCGCACGGCGGACGGGCGCCCGGACGCCGCCCTCCCGCTGCTCGTCTCCGCGCTGAGCGCTTGCCGGGTCGGCCCCGCCTGCATCGCCCGCATCCAGGCCGAGCTCGGCGTCGCCCACGCCGCCGCCGGTCGCGACGGCCTCGCCCACCACCACTTCCGCGCCGCCCTGGAGATCCACCTCGGCCACGGGCAGAACGCCGAGGCCGGCGCCCTGCATCTCGCCATCGCGCGCTTGCACACCGCCGCCTCCGCCCGCGACGAGGCCCTCGCCGCCATCGACGCCGCCCTGTCCGCCGTTGGCGCCACCTCTGGCCACGCGGTCGCCCGCGCCGCGTCCCAGCTCGCCTACCGCGTCTACAAGGCGGCCGGCGACCCGGCGCGCGCCCTCGCCGCCCTCGAGGCGGCCGTCGCCGCCGAGGAGGTCCACACCCGCGCGCTGCTTCAGTCCCGGGCGGCGTTCTCCTGCCCGCTGGCGTCCGCAGACAGCGTCGCGCCCCACCCCCTCGCGTCCGACGCCTTCGACGCAGACCCCACCGTCGAGTCGCTCTGGTAGGTGCGGCCGGCGCGCGCCCTCGCCGCCCTCGAGGCGGCCGTCGCCGCCGAGGAGGTCCACACCCGCGCCCCACCCGGCCGCGTTCGACGCCTTCGACGCAGACGCCACGGTCGGGTCGCTCTGGTCGGCCGGCCGGCGGGTCCCGCGGCGGCGGCGCCCAGAGACCGGGGGCGGGACCGGCGGCGGCGGGAGGAGCACGGCGCCCGGCAAGTGGGACGGGCGGGCGCGCGACCGGCAGGGCGCCAGGCAAGTGGGACGGGCGGGGGCGCGACCGGCAGGGCGCCCGGCAGGTGGGACGGGCGGGGGCGCGACCGGCAGGGCGCCCGGGGGGCCGGGGGCGGGACCGGCGGGGGCGCGACCGGCAGCGCGCACGGGAAGTGGGACGCGCGGCGGACCGACCGGCAGGGCGCCCGGGGGGCAGGGACCGAAACAGTCGGGCGCGCGACAGGCCGCGACCGGAAGGAGGG
>JBEIVK010000932.1:0-1679 GCA_040373935.1 Alphaproteobacteria bacterium | reverse complement strand
GCCGCACGGAGCGGCCCCGCCGCGACCCGCCGGAGAGGCGCGGTGCCGGGCGGAGCCCGGCAGGCGCCCGGATGCTGCTGCGCGATGGAGGGCTTTAGAGGCGGACGCCGAGGCCGGCGCGCACGATGAGGGACTGGCTGCTGAACACGGCGCCGGTGGGGACGTCGTTGATGGCCGGGGTGTCCTGCTGGTAGGGCGCGGGCGTGAGCCAGTACGTCCACGGGACCTCGACGAAGCCGCAGACGCGGCCGGGGGCGTCGAAGGCGAGGCCGCCGCCTGCGGAGAGGCCCATGCCGACGGCGCCGGGGCGGTCTGGGTACTCGAGGGTGGCGAGGTCGGTGACGGGGAAGCCGTCGGTGAACCGGATGGGGGTGGCGGCGAGGAGGAAGGGCTTGACGGGGCCGATGGGGACGAGGTGGAAGCGGAGGCGCGGCTCGGCGATGCCCGTCCATGCGGGGACGGCGCCGAGGTCGTCGGTTTCGGCGTCGACCAACGCGCCGTCGAGGTACTGCTCCCAGCCGGTGGTGAGCGACTTGCGGCCGCCGTGGACGCCGGCGACGAGGCCGGCCTCGAGCCACCAGAGCGGCGCGTAGCCGACAGAGGCGCCGGTGGTGAAGGAGCTGCTGGTGGCGTAGGTCTCGCGCTGGAAGGTGCCGATGGTCTCCAGCGTGTCGCCGCGCTGGTCGACGGCGACGCGCACGTCGTACTGGCGGTCCACGTCGCCCCAGATGGCGCCGCCCCAGGCCTCGACGATGACGCTGTCCTTGCGGACGAGAGCGCGCTTTTCCCAGTCGTCCCATTGCAGGCCGGAGCTGCGGTAGCGCTCCCAAGCCCAGACGGGCATGCCGCGCTTGCGGCGCTCCAGCTCGTCGGCCCGCGGGTCGGGGGTGCGGGATGCGGGCCGGGCAGGCGCGGGGTCGTCCAGGTCCTCGGGGGGCTTTCGGGTGGGCTCCTCCACGGGCTTGCGGGAGGACGCGCCGCTGGCGGGCTTCGCGCGGGCAGGCACGAGCCCGAGCACGTCACGCGTGAAGAAGGCGACCTGCTCGGCGAAGACCGGGATGTCCGACTCGGGGAAGCGCGCGCTCATCACCTCGATGGGGGACGCCTCGTCTGGGCCGTGGAAGCGCACGCGCGCGGAGATCTGACCCTCTTCCCAGGTGGCCGTGCCGATGATGGCGACGCGGGCGGTGGGGAAGCGCGCCCAGAGGAGCTGGGTGCACTCCGGGCTGTCTGCGCAGCCCTCGCTGACCTCGCCGGCGCGCTTCTGGATTTCGCCGGGCGCGACGAAGACGAGGTCCTCCTTCATCAAGGATTGCAGCACCGCCTCTGTGAGATCTCCGGCGGGGCCGAAGTCGCTCATGGTGGCGGGGGTGAAGGACGGGACCAGCACGTCGCCCGCGTGGGCCGGCGACAGGGACAGGAGGAGGGCGAGGAGCATTCTTTTGCCGTGGACGACCTGCGGCTATCCGCGCGGCGGCGATGGGTCCACGGCGCGGCGGTTGCACGGGGGAGCCCTCAGGACTCCTGGCGCGGGCCGGGCGTCCAGTCGCGGGCGGGCTCGGCGCGCGCCTCCAGGAAGCGGGCGAGGCGGTGGAAGTCGCTGCCGGGCGGCAAGAAGCGGACCTGCGCGCGGAGGCTCTCCGGGTCGATCACGTCGGCGAAGGGCACGTAGCGCAGCT
>JBEIVK010000935.1:0-1677 GCA_040373935.1 Alphaproteobacteria bacterium | reverse complement strand
CCGGCTGGCCCAGCACGGCGAGGGCCGGGGCGGGGTCTGCCGGGTCCACGACGAGCGAGGCCGCCCCGCCGGCGGTGGCGTCCACGGGCGCCCCGGTGTCCAGGCCGTAGGTGGCGGTGCCGGGCGCGAAGAGCGCGCGCCGGCGAGCGGCGGCGGCCGTGAGCAGGACGGGCAGGCGCGCCTCGGACCAGAGCGCGTCCAGCGTGGCCGGAGCCGGGACCACCCGCGCGGGGGCGGCGTCCAGCAGGGCCTCCACGGGGCCGCCCGGAGCGGCAGGGGCCTCGGGGGCGTAGAGCGAGACCGTGTCGCGGGCGACCAGTCCGGCCGCGCGCGCGAGGGCGGCGAAGCGCAGCAGCCCCATCGTCGCGCGGTCGTCCAGCGGGTAGCGGATGCGGGCGGTGAGGTAGGTCACGGTGTCGGCGTCGGCGCCGTGCAGCAGGGAGCCGTCGGCCAGGGCGGCCAGCCCGGCGAGGCCCGTCGCGCGCCGGGCCTCCACGGCGGCCGGCGCCAGCCCGGGGCGGCCCGCCCACACGGCGAACACGAAGGGCAGGCCCGTCCAATCGGTCCAGGCCGCCGCGAGGTCCACCGCCACGGCGTGCCTCCCCAGCGCAGCACGGGCGTCGTCCCCAATCACGAGGCCCGCCACCCGGCCGCCGGCGCCCCGCAGGCCCTCGCCGGCCGGGACGTCGATGATCCTCGCCCCCGGCGGCAAGCGCCGGCCCAGCGGGCCCACCGTGAGCAGCAGTCTTGCCAGAAGCGCGCTCGTGCGGCTCCGGCCGTCGAGGCGAACCTCTTCCCACGCCTCGGGAGGGCTGTCGGCGAGGAGGAGCACGCTGTCCACCCGCCCTTCCGCGCCGATGCACACGTCCGGCACCACCCGGAGGTCTGCCGGAAGGTCGGCCGAGAGCAGCGCGCCCACCGGCAGCAGCGCCACGTCCACCTCGCCGGCCGCGAGCCAGCGCGCCACATCGGCCGGGTGACCCCCCCGCAGGGCCGCGGCGTCCAACCCGTGCACCAGCGGCCGCGCGTTCTCGTAGGCCACCCAGCCGATGCGGACGCCGGCGGGCAGGGCCGCGGCGCGAGACGGCGGGTCGCAGCGGCGCAGGACGTCGTAGAGCGTGTCCCGCTCCACCGGCGCGCCGCCGGCGTTCTCGATGAGGCGGATGAGGTCGCCCCGCGACAGTTCTTGGGGCGTGGCGGCCCCGGCCATGTGGTAGATGTGCTCCTCGCGGACCGTGCCGTCCAGGTCCGACGCGCCAAAAGCAAGGGCGAGCTGGGCTTCTGCCACGCCCATCATCGGCCAGTATGCCTTCACGTGCGGGAAGTTGTCCAGCATCAAGCGGGACACGGCCATCACCCGCAGCGTCTCCAGGCCGGTCGGGCCTGCGAGGCGGGCGAGGCGGTTGTTCTCGTTGTGGAAGCGCAGGGGGATGAAGGTCTGGAAGTGGCCGCCGCCGTGGGACGGGTCTCGCGCCGGGCCGGTCAGGCTCTCGTCTTGCAACGCGCGGAGGCGCAGCAGGTGGTCCACCCGCTCGTCGACCGTCTCCAGGCTGCCGAAGAGCATCGTGGCGTTGGAGCGCATGCCCAGGCGGTGCGCCTCTGCGTGCACGAACAGCCAGCCCTCGGCGTCGACCTTGTCGTCGCAGAGCTTTTTGCGGGCGCGCGGCGCGAAGATCT
>JBEIVK010000143.1:0-8328 GCA_040373935.1 Alphaproteobacteria bacterium | reverse complement strand
CTGCCGTGCGAAGTTGGAGAAGGCCTCCACCATCGCGACCCGGAAGCCGTGGCCGCTGCCCTGGACGGCGAGCGCGCGGCGGCTGTCCCAGACCCAGTCCTTGAGCGGGGCCGGGGGGCGCTTGCGGAGCCAGGCGATGAAGACCTCGGTGATCTCTTGGTACTCCACGGCATCGCCGTAGGGAGGGTCGGTGATCAGGAGGTCGCAGTCCGATTGTGCTCGATTGGCGGGTGCAGACACAACAGAAGCAACGACCCCCGATGGGATCGGTGCTTCTGTTGGCTCATCGAGGAAGTGTGCGAGTGCGACGCTTGTGCCCCTTGCTGCATAGTTGTAGAAGACGTTGTAGGCCTGCATATAGAACATTTGCTGGGCCTTGTCGCTGCCCGGCGTTGAGTCCCATCTGCAAAGTCGGTTGAGCCAGTCGATCTCTTTGGCAAACAGCACCTTTAGGACATCGCCTGCATCTGTCTCGGTTGCAACGGCACGCGCAGCAGCGGAGAGAATCGCGAGGTGACGGGGATGAAAGAGGTGGTGCCAATGGGTCCATCCCCTGGTCCGGATGGGCTTTTCAGTCTCCACACCGTGTTCGATTTCGGTGTCCGGCACCCATCCCTCGGCTTGCCAGCGCGCAAAGTTCGCCCGCACATGCGCCCGCACCTTCTCCTCGCGGGCGAGGTCGTCCGCCGTCACGGCGGCGAAGCGCAGCTCCGGCCGTTTGCCGTCTCCCCGTTCCCGGATCCACTGGATCGCGTAGAGCCGTTCCTGAAAGAGGTCTCCCGGGCGCGGCTCGAAGTCCTCCTTGCCCCAGCGCCGCAGCGCGTTGCCGCCCTCGCGGTCGTCCCCGCGCAGGGTGCCGATGGCGTGCACCACGTCGCGGTGCCGCGGGTGCGGGTGGTGCACCCGGTTGTCCCGCACCGTGCCGCGGGCGGCGGCCTCGAGTTGGGCCTCCGATGCGCCGTGCACCAGGTCGATGCGGAAGCGCTTGGCGTCCTCCTCGGGCACCAGCACGGCCACGACGCGGTGGGTTGCGCTGATCACCCAGCTGGGCGCCAGCGGGATCTTCCAGCCCGTCTGCGGGCAGGTGATCTCCAGGCAGTAGAGATACACCTTGCCCCGCCAGCCGTCTTCGCCGGCCTCGATGCCGAGGGCGTCGACCTCGGCGCGCACGGCGGCCGCGACGCGGCGCTGCGCGGCGTGGATGGCGGTGTGCTGGGCCGGCGGCCCGCCGACGATGTGTAGCGCGCCCCAGGTCAGCATGCCCGCGATGGGGTTGAGGTCGGACGCCAAGACGTCGCAGCCCACCCGCGCCGCCTCGAAGGGGATGCTGCCCCCGCCGGCGAAGGGATCGGCCACCCGCGGCCGGCGGCCGTAGCGCCGCTGGCCCAGCTCGGCCACGAGGCTGTCGATGGAGTGGGCGGAGGTGCCGAGGTGCGCGTTGACGGCGGGCCAGATGTCCGGCCAGTCCGCCTCGGGCACCTCCTCCGGGCGGCGGCAGTGCTCCAGCTTCTCTTCGTAGGACAGCGTGGCCCAGGCGGCGCGCTGGGCGGCGGCGCGGCGCTCGGGCGCGAGGCCTTCCCGCCAGACCTCGGCCCCCTCCTTTTTGCCCGGCGCCAGCAGGCCATCGGCCTCGGGGCCCAGGGCCTTGCGCACCAGCGCTGGGCTGACCGCCGCCTTGCGGCGGACCGCGAGGCTCTCGTCGTCCATGCGCATCAGCTGGAGGAAGACCGCGCGGTCCTGGTCCGGGTTGTCCGTGGCCGGCATCAGCGCGGCCAGCACGCAGGCCCGCACGAGGATCAGCGGCTTGCGGCCTTTCCAGTAGCTGCCCACGCAGGTCAGCGTCTGGCTGGAGCCCGCCTTCCGCTCCTTGTACGCCTCCTTGGACAAAAGGCTCACGGGCAGTTGCGTCTCGAGCAGAGAGGGCCGGGTGTCCAGGCTCATTCGTCACCAGTCGGGAGGGGGGCGTGCGTCACGCGCGAAAAGAGGGGCCCGAGGCCTGCGCTGGGCGCGGCCGTGCGGCGCTTGCCCGTGGGCGGGGCCGTGGTGTCGCAGAGGGCGAAGCGCAAGGCGCGGCGCCAGCCCCGGCGGTCTCCCGCGCTGGTGCTCGTGGTGGCGGCCATCGTGTGCAGCCACCACCGCTCTTCGGGCAGCAGCGCGAGCCAGTTGGCCACCGCGGTCGGCGCCTTCCCGGCCTCCTCCTCTTCGATGGCCCAGCCCAGCACCAGCAGCTCCTTCCCGAGCACGCGGGCGACATAGGTGGCGCCGGTGGGCAGCCACCGCCCGGTGGGAAGCCCCATCGCGCGCAGGCGGCGGTTGAACTCATCGGCCAGGGCCGGGGCGATGGCGTCCCAGAGGTCCCGGCGGAGGCCGAGGCGCAGGCCTGCGTCCGGCTGCTTCGGGTTGGGGGAGAGGCTGTCGTAGATGTAGACCGTCTCCGCCCCCGCGGCGCACTCCACCCGGAAGTGGGCCGCTTCGATCTCCGGGTCAAAGCCGAAGTCCCGCGCGGTGCGGGCGGGCGCGGCGGTGGCGGTGGTTGCGACGGCGGCGGCGGTGCGGGTGCGGCGGGCGCCGCGCGTCATTGGCGCACCTTGGACCGGTCGATCGCGTCCACCTGCAGGCCGAGGTGGGCCAGCATGTCGAGGAAGGCCTGGCCGGTGGGGAAGGCCACCGTCTCGATCTCCAGCAGCACGTCGAAGCCCTCCCGCAGCGGCAGGGGGAGCTGGGCCCACATCTGGCAGACGTCTCGGCCGGTGGCGCCGCACTTGGGGGCCCAGCGGAGGTCGGCGTAGCGCTCGGCGTCGGTGGCGTCGCGGAGGCGGAGGATGGGGCCGCGCAGCGTGGCGCGAAGGCGATCCAGGTGCTCGAGGGCGGCGAGGGTGTCGGCGACGCTGTCGCGGGAGGGGAAGCCGTCCCAGGACAGGGGGGCCTGGAGGTCTGGCCAGTGGTCCGGTCCCTTGGGCGGCTCTGGCGTCTGGACCGTCAAGGTCTCCGACCCGATGTCGTCCAGCTCGGCGACGGCGAGCAGGAGGGTGCCGTAGGCGACGTGGACCGGCGCCTCGTACAGCGCGCCCTGGCGGGGGTTTGCGCCGTTCGTGGTGTAGCGGATGGTGGCGCCGTCCGGTGCGGCCGCGAGGTGCACGTCGCAGGCCCCGTCGGCGTGGCGCACGCCGCTTTTCAGGGTGACCGTGTTGCGCCACTCGCACGCCGGCCCGGTCGGGTGCTGGCCGGTGCTGTCGATGGCCAGGAACTGCACCCGCATCGACTTGGTCGTCAGCTCGCCGCCCTGCACCTTGGGGGAGGCCGCGGTGGGCACCGACCGCCCCAGCTCGTAATGGACGGTGTCCGTGTACAAGGGCCGAACCTCGATGCGGCAGGTCCCGTCTGCGTCCCGGCTCAGCGTGGTGGCCCGGACGCTCGTTTTGGCAGGGGGGAAGGGGCCCTGCTCCACCTTGTCGGGGGGGACGTCCCTCCACTTGCCCTCGGCCAGGGCCTTGGCCTTGAGCGACTCATCGGCCCCCGGCGGCAACAGGTACCAGTCCGTCTTTCGGGCGGCGGCCTCCTTGATGTCCTTCCACACCATGGTCTTTTGCGTGAACAGCGAGCCCATGAACTCCGGGTAGAGCGAGGCCGCGCAGAAGGCGCTGTCCTTGAACTTGCCCTCGCGGATGAGCGCGTCGCGGACCGCGAGGTCGCGCCGCACGTCGCCGTCTGTCTTGTTGTCCCCCAGGTCCGCCTTCTCCAGCGCGTTGTCCATCGGGAAGTGCAGAGAGGTGTAGATCGTCTGCACGGCGGTCTCGAAGGCGAGGCGCTGCCGGGCCACGGCGTCCTTTGCTTGGTCGAGCTCGAAGCCTGCGGCGCCGTCTCGCTGCACGTCTTGGAGCACCGCCTCGGCGCTGGCGACGTAGGCCGCGTGCTGCTGTACATCCGCAAAGCGGCCGTCGGCCGTCAGGAAAAGCAGCCGGTTCTGCCACAAGGTCTCTTGCCAGACCTGCTTGTAGGCGGCCGGGATTTGCGCCGACTGGTTGTCGGCGATGACCAGGAGCGTGCTCTCGGGGGCCGGCTTGATCTCCGTCGGATCCGGGAAGACGAGGAGCTTCTGGTAGGCCTCGGCGCCGCCATTCTCTTTGCGCGGCTCGAAGTACCTCTGCAAGCGGGCCTTCAGCTCGCCCTTCCGCAGGTCGGCGGGCATCTCGTTGGCGCGGTCCTTGATCATCGAGGAGATGTTCCGCAGGTCCCGGTAGACCCAGCGGTCGGCCCGCTTGTGGAGGTACCAGCTGTGCTCCGCCAAGGTGGTGATCACCTCGGCGACCGCCGACACGTCCCGGCCAGGCGCCGCGAGGTAGGCGCCGGCCTCGGCGTCCTGCAGGCCATTGACGGCCTTGGCCGCGGTGCCGAGAGACGCAAAAAAGAGGAGGCGGGCCGTCTCTTCGTAGCTGGGCCGCCGGTCTGCCCCGCCGGCCCCGCCGGCGTCGCGGTCTCCCAGGGCCAGGGCTTCGGCGGTGGCCGTGCCCGCGTTGCAGACGTCGCGGCGCCGGGCCTCGGAGAGCTTCGGGTGGATGCCGTCGAGCAGCGCGACGCTGTCCGGGTCCCCGAAGTCGAAGTCGTGCGGGTGCAAAAGCAGGGGAGTGGCGTCGCCTCCGCGGCGCCAGGCGCGCGCCACGAGGCGACGGGCCAGGCGGAGCACCTCGCGGGTCTGCTGGAAGCCGTCGTTCTCCTTGAAGCGGCCGATGATGTCGAGCAGGCCGGGGTGGAAGGGGTAGCTCTCGACGATGGCGTTCGCCCAGCGGTCGCGCAGGACGGTGGTCATCGCGCCTTGCTGGACGGCGGTGTCGAAGGCCCGCTTGTAGGCATCCCGGACGGCGAGGACCTCGGGGCTGCGCTCGGACGGCGCCGGGCAGCGGGTAAAGACCCGCTTGCGCAAGATGGCTGCCAGCTCGGCGTCGTCCACCCGCACCGGCGTGATGTCCACCGCGACGCGGTTGGCCTCGTAGGTGCCCGTGCGCACCGCGTCTTCGACGGCCGCTTGGATGGCCTTGTCCACCTTGAGCGAGCCGTGCTGCCAGCTCGCTTGCAAGTCGGACAGCACGATGCACGTGCGCCCGCCGCGGCCGGTGCTGTCGGCGCCCATCGCGGCTTGCATGAGGTTGGCGAGCGCCAGGACCACTTCGTCGGCCCGGGTGCCGTCGCCCGCTTGCACCAGGGACATCGCGTGCAGGTAGGGAGGCAGCTCGTCGAGCAAGATGAGCGTGGGCGCCGACCCCAGGAGCTCGGCCCAGGTGGACGGGCCGGGGATCGCGTGTGCCGAAGGCCAGCGGCTGCTGTCGGGCTGGAGCTGGCGGGCAAGGCTGATCCAAAATGGCTCAGAGGAGCGGTTGCCATCGGTGTTGCGGCCGTCGAAGGCCACGACGCGCATGTCATCGAGGCTGACGGTGGGGCGGCCCAGCTGCTGCAGGATGCGCTTGCGCAGGATGGGGCGCCGGGCCAGCAGGCCGGCGGCGATGAGGTTGTGGGTCTTGCCGCCGCCCATCGACTGCTTGAGGCGGAACACGCCCTGCGGCGACCGGCCGTCCAGGCGGTCGAAGACCGCGGTGAGGAGCTGGGACATCCCGGCGGTGGGGTGGGTCTCCCCGAAGAAGGCGTCGGCGTCGATGCGGTCGGCCAGGAAGTCGCCAATGGCCGCCACCGTGTCGGACTTGCCGGTGCTGAACGCGCTCTCGGCGGGGGTGCAGAGGTCGAGGACCGAGGCTGGCATCGCGGCTCCAGGGGGGAGCTGCGGTTGTAGTGTATGCCATACACACAGTCAATCAGGTCGATGCAAGAGGTCCAAGGGCGCCGTGCCGCCCCCCGCACGCCGCCCCCCTCACCCCGCCGCCAAGATCCGCCGCGCCGCCACCCGCGCCCCGGCGATGTTGCGCGCCACGGGCCCAATCTCCAGCTCGGCGAGGCCGCCCATCACCGTCAGCCCGGGCGCCCAGCGCAGGCCGGGGTCGAGGCGGGGGCCGCCGCACGGCGCGACGGGCAGGCCGAGCTGCTGCACGAGGCCATCGACGAGGGACCCGCCGGGGCGGCTGGGGGCGAAGCCGGTGGCGAGCACGAGGTGGTCCACCGAGAGGGAGGGGCCCGCGGCGAAGCGCACGGTGAGCGTGCCGTCGGGGTGGGCCTCCAGGCCGACGATGTCGCCGTGGCGGCGCTGGAGACGGCCGTGCTGGGCGGCGAGGCGGGCCGCGCGGTCCACCTCGGGGGGGACGGAGCCGGTGTGACGGGCGGCGAGGACCCAGCGGCGGCGGACGGCGAGGTCCGGCTCGCGGGAGAAGGGCTCTTGGTACTTGGGGCCCAGCCAGCCGGGATCGGCGTCGAAGGTGTGGACGCGCGTGGGGTGGCGCTGGACGAGGGTGGGGGTGGCCTGGCCGTGCAGCGCGAGCGCGAGCTGAAAGGCGGAGATGCCGCCGCCGACGACGGCGATCCGGCCGCGGAGGGCGAGGCGGTCGAAGCTGGGGTCGAACAGGTGGGAGACCCGTTCGGACGCATGGCCCCGCGCCCAGTCTGGCCAGCGGAGGTCGGCGGGCGGGCCGAGGGCGAGGGTGACCTGACGGGCGTCGAGGGCGCCGGCGTCGGTGTCGACCGACCAACCGCCGGCGCGCGGTCGCAGCGCGGTGACGCGGGCGCGGGTGATTCGCGGCGAGAGGCCGGCTTCGTCGAGCTGGGCGGCGGTGTGGCGGGCGAAGAGGGAGACGGCGGGGCGCTTGTACGGCTCGAGGAGGATGCCGTCCGCGGGGGCGCGGCGGGCGAAGCGGAGGAGGGCGTAGGGGTCGGTGCCGAGGTGGTGGACGACGGGGCTGCGGAGGTGGGCCATGCCGGTGGCGGTGGCGCGGCGAGACCACGCGGCGAGGGGGCCGCCGTCGGCGTCGAGCAGGCAGAGGGCGTCGGGGCGGGCGCGCCCCTGCTGCACGAGCCAGAGCGCGAGGGTGAGGCCGTGAACGCCGGCCCCGACGATGATGCGATCGAGCATGTCTCCTCCGCGACCAGGACGCGAGAGCATATCTATTGCAATCGCATCCGTGTAGCGATAATGGGGCCGCGGAGCCTCGCCCATGCCCATCCCCGTCACCGTCTTGTCCGGCTTTCTCGGCGCCGGAAAGACGACACTGCTGCAGCACATCCTGGCCCACAGGGGCGACCGCCGCCTGGCGCTCATCGTCAACGACATGAGCGAGGTGAACGTCGACGCCCGGACGGTGGGCGCAGATCTCTCCCGCACCGAGGAGCGACTGGTCGAGCTGTCCAACGGCTGCATCTGCTGCACCCTGCGCGAAGACCTGCTGGTCGAGGTGGGGCGCCTCGCCGCCGAGGGGCGCTTCGATGCCATCGTCATCGAGTCCACCGGCATCTCCGAGCCGCTGCCAGTCGCCGAGACCTTCACCTTCGCCGACGCCGATGGTCGCTCGCTCGGTGCGGTGGCGCGCCTGGACACGATGGTGACGGTGGTGGACGCGGCCCGCTTCTTTGCAGATTGGAACGATGGGGTCGACCTGCGGGATCGCGGGCTCGCCGCCGGCCCCGACGACGACCGCAGCCTCGCCGCGCTGCTGGCCGACCAGGTGGAGTTCGCGGACCTCATCGTCGTGAACAAGGCTGACCTCGTGCCGCCCGCCGCCCTGGCCCGCCTCGAGAGCGCGCTGCGGCAGCTCAACGCCGGCGCGCGCATCGAGCGCGCGGTGCGCGGCGCGCTGCCCGTGTCGCTGCTGCTGGACACGGGGCGCTTCGACTTCGAGCGGGCGGCGGCGGCCCCCGGCTGGCTGGCGCGCTTGCGTGGGGAGCCCCACAGCGAGGCCGAAGAGTACGGCATTCGCAGCACGGTCTGGCGCGCCCGTCGTCCGCTGCACCCGCGGCGTTTCCGTCGCTTCCTCGACTCGGTGGGGGGGGATCTCCTGCGCGTGAAGGGGCTGGTCTGGCTCGCGAACCGGCCGACGCTCGCCTACCTGTGGTCGGCGGCGGGGCGGGTGGGCACGCTGGAGCCGCAAGCCCGCTGGTGGGCGGACACGCCGTCCGCAGAGTGGCCGGAAGACCCTGCGGATCGCGCGTCCATCGACGCGGACTTCGACGGCCCGTGGGGGGACCGGCGCCAGGAGCTGGTGCTCATCGGGCAGGACCTGGACCCGGCCGCCCTCGGCGCGGCCCTCGACGCCTGCGTGCTCTCCGACGCCGAGCTGGCGCGGGGCCCGAAGGCCTGGCGGCGCTGGGCGGACCCCTTCGCGCTGTCCGATGACCGGGAGGTCGGCGCGGCGCCGGCCGCAGGTTGACCGGCGGGCGCCGTCGGCGGGGCCACCG
>JBEIVK010000235.1:0-6067 GCA_040373935.1 Alphaproteobacteria bacterium | reverse complement strand
GCCGGCGGCGCTTCGGGCAGGAAGACGCGGCTGCGGGTGCGGATGGTCTCCAGCAGGCGGGCCTTGAAGGCGGCGAAGGGGAGCGTCGTCTGCGCCTCGCTGCCGAGGTGGCGGAGGCTCACGAGGCCGTTCTGGGCTTCCTTTTCGCCGATGACGCAGACGTTGGGGATCTTGCGGTGCATGGCGGTGCGGAGGGCCTTGTTGAGGCGGTCCCCGCTGGTGTCGACCTCGGCGCGGACGAAGTGCTCGCGCAGCTCGGCGACGTAGGCCTCGGCGGTGGCGCGCTGGGCGTCGGAGATGACGAGGAAGCGCACCTGCACGGGGGAGAGCCAGGTGGGGAAGGCGCCGCCGTAGTGCTCGATGAGGAACGCGATGAAGCGCTCGTGGGTGCCGAGGGGGGCGCGGTGGATGCAGTAGGGGCGGTGCTCCTGGTTGTCCGAGCCGGTGTAGTGGAGCCCGAGGCGGCCGGGGACGCAGAAGTCGACCTGGTTGGTGGAGGCGGTCTCTTCGCGGCCGGTGACGGTGCGGAACTGGACGTCGATCTTGGGGCCGTAGAAGGCGGCCTCGCCCTTGACCTCGCGGAAGGGGAGGCCGGACTCGATCATCGCCTCGCGCACGAAGCGCTGGGACTTCTCCCAGCCCTCCGGGTCGTTCACGTACTTGGCGGCGCCCTTCGGATCTTCGGGGTCCCAGGTGGAGAAGCGCATGTAGTAGTTGCTGAGGCCCAGCACGTCGTAGAGGCGGCGGTGGAGGTCCATGACGGCGAGGAACTCGTCGCGCAGGTGCTCCTCGGCGCAGTAGATGTGGGCGTCGTTCATGCACATGCCGCGCACGCGCAGCAGCCCGGAGAGCGCGCCCGAATCCTCGAAGCGGTAGACCTGGCCGTACTCGGCGAGGCGGAGGGGGAGGTCTCGGTAAGAGCGCTTGCGGGCGGCGAAGACCTTGTGGTGGTGCGGGCAGTTCATCGGGCGGAGGACGTAGGTCTCCACCACCTCTTCGACCTTGCCGCCCTCGGACTCGCGCTCCTCGCGCAGCTCCATGAAGGGGTACATGTGCGGGGCGTAGTAGGGCAGGTGGCCGGTGCGGTGGTAGAGCTCGGCCTTGGCGAGGTGCGGGGTGGCGACGCGCTGGTAGCCGCCCTTGAACTCGAGCTCCTTGGCGAGTTTTTCCAGCTCGTCGCGCAGGACCGTGCCGTCGGGCAGCCACAGGGGGAGGCCGCGGCCGATGTCTTCGTCGACGGTGAAGATGTCGAGGGCCGCGCCGAGTTTTTTGTGGTCTCGCTGCTGGGCGGACTCGAAGGCGGCGACGTGCTCGTCGCACTCCTTTTTGGTGGAGAAGGCCCAGGCGTAGATGCGGGCCATCATCTGCCGCTTGCTGTCGCCGCGCCAGTAGGCGCCGGCGATGGAGCGGAGCTTAAAGCCGGCTTTTTGAAGCTCGCGGGTGGAGCCCACGTGCGGGCCGTCGCACATGTCGAGGAAGGGCCCGTTGGTGTAGAAGGTGAGGGTCGAGAGCGCCTTCTTGGCGACCAGCTCTTCGGCGTACTCCTTCTTGTAGGGCTCGCCCATCGCGTCGATGCGGGCCAGGGCGTCGGGGACCGGCAGCTCCTCGCGGGTGAAGGCCTGGCCCTCGGCGATGATCTTGCGCATCCGGGCTTCGATCTCCGGGAAGTCGGCGTCGGAGAGCGGGGCCGAGAGCACGAAGTCGTAGTAGAAGCCGTCGTCGATGGGCGGGCCGAAGCCGAGCGTGCTGCCGGGGCGCAGCTGGAGCACGGCCTGCGCGAGGACGTGGGCGAGACTGTGGCGGACGCGGTGCAGGGCGTCGTCGGCGGCGGGGGCGGCGGAGTCGTGGTCCATGGTGGCCTCGCGCTTGGACTATGCCGCGCCGGGCGGTGGCTCAAGGGGCCGGGCGCTCACCAGTAGGGCGCGTCGAGGGTGAGGTCGCCGTCCACCGCGAGGAAGCAGGCCAATCGCTCGCCGGGCGGCACCTCTTGGCGGGTGAGCGTGCGCGCCTCGGCCGGACCTGGGGGCGGCAGGGGGGGGCCGTCGGCGCGGACGCGCAGGGCGCAGCGGCCGCAGATGCCGTCGCCGTCGCACGATGCGCCGAGCGGGACGCCGGCGGCGCGCAGCACGTCGAAGAGGCGCGCGCCCGGCGGGGCGTCGAGGGTGAGTCCGAGGGCGGGGAGGCGCAGCTTCATCGTGCTGTTCTCCGGTGCCCCGCCCGCGGGGGGCCGGCAAGGGGCGCGCCGCGATACGGGGCGCGTCGAAGGAGCTCTGCCCATGGTTGACCGCGCCCCGCTCGTGCTCGATGAGGTCGGCCCCTCGGCCGACGATGCGCTCGTGGTGCTCCTGGGGCGCGCGGCCGCGCTGGGCGCCTCGCCGTGGCCGGCGCGGCTCGGCCTCGACGGCGACACCCTGCGGGCGATGCTCGCGGCGGCCCGCCCGGGAGACGCCGGGGCGACGGCCTCCACCTTCCTCGGCGCGCGGCGGGTGGTGCTCGCGGTGCTGCCCGAGGCGTGCAGCCGGCACAACAGCCCCAGCCGTGCCTGGGCCATCCCCGGTCTGGTCGGCGCGCTGCGCGGGGCCAAGGGCGGGGTGCTGGTCGCCCATCTGGACGAGCCGGCGCACGCGGCGGCGACGGCGCTCGCGGTCGCGCGCGGGCTGCCCACCTTCACGCGAAAGTCGGGGGACGCCGCCGCGGGCGCGGTGCGGCTGGTGCTCTGGCACGGCGGCGGCGCGGTGGTGCCGGGGCGTCTCCAGCCGGCGATGGACGCGGTGCGCGCGGCGGCGGCGGCGGTGGACACCCCGCCCGACACCCTGCACACGAGCGCCTTTGTCGCGCGGGCGCGGGAGGCGGCGGCGCGGCTCGGCTGCGAGGTGGTGGTGGTCGAGGGCGAAGCGCTGGCGGCGGCTGGCCTGAACGGCATCCACGGGGTCGGGCGGGCCGCGCGTCGGCCGCCGGCGCTGGTGGCGCTGCTGCACCGGCCGGCGGGGGCCACGCGGCACGTCGGGTGGGTCGGCAAGGGCATCGTGTACGACACGGGCGGGCTCTCGCTCAAGGGCAAGGACGCCATGCCCGGCATGAAGAACGACATGGCCGGGGCGGCGGCGGTGCTCGCGGCCTTCGAGGCGGCGGTGCAGACGGGCGCGCCCTACGCCATCACGGCGGTGCTCTGCCTCGCCGAGAACGCCATCGGCCCCGACGCCTGGCGGCCCGACGACGTGGTGACGCTGTTCAGCGGCAAGTCGGTGGAGATCAACAACACCGACGCCGAGGGGCGGCTGGTGCTGGCCGACGGCATCGCGTGGCTCTGCCAGACGCACCGGCCGGATCTCGTGGTGGACCTCGCGACGCTCACCGGCGCGCAGATGGTCAGCACGGGCAAGGTGATGGCGGGCATCGTGTCCAACGACGAGGACCTCGAGGCCGACGCGCGGGACGCCGGGCGGGCCATCGGGGAGCCGGTCTTCCCGCTGCCCTGGGCGCCCGAGCTGTTCCGCAAGGAGTTCGCGTCGGCGGTGGCCGACATGAAAAACAGCGTAAAGGACCGCAACAACGCGCAGTCCTCCTGCGCGGCGTGGTTCATCGCGGCGCACCTGCCGGCGGACGCGCCGCCCTGGCTGCATGTCGACATGGCGGGGCCGGCGAACGGCGCGGACGGGCGGGGCAGCGGCTACGGGGTGGGGCTGCTGCTCGGGCTCGGCGCGGGTGGGCCGCGGCTGCTGGCGCGGGACAGCGCGGGGGGCTGAGGCGCGGGGGGCTGAGGCGCGGCGAGGCCCCGTGTCCCACGCCGATCGCCGCTCCACCCTGCTCGCCCAGTCCCACCTCGGCGCCATCGAGCGCAACCCCTGCGGGGGCGTGATGCTGCACTTCGGCCCCGTCAGCCTCCGCCTCGACGAGGGCGCCCTCGACGAGCTCGCCCACCTCACGGCGGCCGCCCGCGCCCAGCTCGACGGCCCCGCCAGCCCCGCGCTCCCGGCGCCCGACCCCCGCGGCCCCTCCCACTGACCGCGCCCGGGCCCGTCAGTCCCCGCCGCCGCCGCGCAGCGACCGCAGCAGCAAGAACAGCGCCGCCGCCGCCGCGCTCGCCGTCACGCGGTCCCGGTCCCCAAAGAAGCGCTCGGCCCGGTGCAGCGTCCCGCCCGGCCCCGCCAGCGCGAGGTGCACCGTCCCCACCGGCTTCTCGGCCGTTCCGCCGGCCGGCCCGGCGATCCCCGTGATGCCGATGCCGTAGGTGCTGCCGGCCCGCGCGCGGATGCCCTCGGCCAAGGCCCGGGCCACCGGCTCGCTCACCGCGCCGTGCGCCTCCAGCAGCGCCGGGGCCACACCGCAGGTGCGGACCTTGGCGTCGTTGCTGTACACGACCGCGCCCTCCAGCAAAAACGCGCTCGCCCCCGGCACGCTGCCCAACCAGGCCGCGAGCCGCCCCGCCGTGCAGCTCTCGGCGAGGCCCAGCGTCTCGCCCCGCGCCGTCAGCGCCGCCGCCACCACCTCCGCGAGGTCCCCGCAGTCGAGCCCCCACGCCCGCGACCCGATGCGCCCCCGCGCCTCTGCCACCGCCGCCGCCTCGCTCTCGGCCGAGACCGCTGCGTCAAAGCGGAGCTTCACCTCGTTCTCCGGCGCACGCGTGCGGAAGCCCACCGTCAGCCCCGCCTGCCCCATGCCCTGCAAGCGCGCCTCCAGCTCGCTCTCAGGCACGCCGATCACCCGCAGCACCCGCAGCCGCGGCCCCGCCCCCGGCCGCAGCGCCCGCACCGCCGGCAGCACCCAGGTCTCCATCATCGGGCGCATCTCGCGCGGCACCCCCGGCAAAAAGAACAGGGCCGTGCCCGCGTGGTCCACCCGGAAGCCGGGCGCCGTGCCCCAGCGGTTCTCCAGGACCACCGCGCCCTCGGGCAGCACGGCCTGCTTGCGGTTCGTCGGGTTCATCGGCCGCCCGCGCGACACGAAGGCCGCCTCCACCTGCGCCAGCGCCCCCGCGTCCTCGTGCAGCGCGCGGCCAAAGGCCGCCGCCGCCGCCTCGGCCGTCAGGTCGTCCCGCGTGGGGCCGAGCCCGCCGGTGCAGATGACCACCGGCGCCAGCCGCGCCGCCTCCGCCAGCACCGCCGTGATCTCCGCCCGGTCGTCCGGGGCCGTCATCACCCGGCGCACCGTCAGCCCCAGGTCCCACAGCCGACCGGCGATGAAGGCCGCGTTGGTGTCTGCCACCGCGCCGGTCGTCAGCTCATCCCCTTGCGACACGATCACGACGTCGGACATGCGACCCCCGCAGCGATAGGTATCGCGGCCCGGCCGCCGCGCGCGCGGCCGCCCCGAGGCCCCGCCGTGATCATCGCCCTCGACGTCGGCACCAAGACCATCGGCGTCGCCCGCAGCCACGGCGTCGCCTTCGCCGAGCCCTGGTTCACCCTCGCGCGTGCTGGCGTGCAAAAGGACGTCGCGCAGCTCGTCCAGCGCGTGCGCGCCGCCCACCCCACGCAGGTCGTCGTCGGCCTCCCCCTCGAGCTGGACGGCGCCGAAGGCCGCTCCTGCCGCCTCGCGCGCCAGGTGGGGGACGCCCTCGCCGCCGCCACCGGCTGGCCCGTCGCCTACCAGGACGAGCGCTGGTCCACCCTCGAAGCGGCCGACCGCCTGCACGCCACCGGCTGGTCCGCGCGGGACCAGAAGTCCCAGATCGACGCCGCCGCCGCCGCGGTCATCCTCGAGGCCTGGCTGCGCGCGCCGGGCCCGTCGGGCGGTGGGGTCTCTTCATCATGAGGCAGGGGAAACCAAGGTTTCCCCCGCAACGCCCCCTTCCTTGTCCGCCGCCGGCCCGCGGCGCGCCGGCGGGCCTGTCGGGCTCAGACGCCCGAGATGGACGCCGCCGCCGCGCTCCGGCCCGGTCCCCCGCCTGCGGGCCTCCCGGGATGAAGGCCACCGCCTCGGCGGCCGGCCCGCCGATCTCGACCGCCGCGGGCCCGCGCCGCGTTGGCGGGCCTCCGGCGATGCGACGCCCGAGATGGACCCCGCCGCCGCCGCGCTCCGGCCCGGCCCCCCGCCTGCGGGCCTCACGGGATGAAGGCCACCGCCT
>JBEIVK010000860.1:0-1866 GCA_040373935.1 Alphaproteobacteria bacterium | reverse complement strand
GGAGAGGAGGTCCTCGGCCGCCGCCGCGCCGCCCGCGGCGTCCAGTCGGGCGGCGAGCCGGGCGAGCTCCCAGTCCGGCGCCCCGGCGGCGGCGGCCTGCACACCGGCGATCGCGGCCGGGAGATCCCCCCGGGCGAGCGCGGCGTCGACGTCAGACCAGGGGGCCATCGCGGGGGCCTCGCGTTGCGTGCGACGGGATGGCGGCGGGTGATGGGAATCGAACCCACCGGGCAACGCCTCCCGGCGCGCCTCACCGGCTTTGAAGGCCGGGGCCTGCACCAGCACGGCACCACCCGCCACGGGCCCGGTAACCGGCACCGGGAGCGCCCGCCGCCCTTACGCGAAACGCCAGCGCGGGCCGTCGGGGACGAGCCGGAACGATGGCCCGGGAAAGGCGGGCCCGTCCTGGTTCTCGGGGTGCCCGGGGAGGAGGATCTCCACGCCCTCGCCGCCCTGACGGAGGCGCGGGCGCACGGGCGGGGTGGGCCGTGGCCCGAAGTCGGCGAGCCCCTGGACGTCGAGGAGGCGGGCCAGCTCATCGAGCAGAACCCAGGTGGGTGGCGCGAGCGAGACGGGGCCGCTCAGCGCGTCCGCCGGCCGCATCCACACGGCCTCGGTCGTCTCGATGGCGTCCGGGCGGGCGTGCTGTCCGGCGTCCACCGTGCAGAGAAAAAAGCGGGTGTCGAAGCGCCGGGGCTCCTCCGGGGGCGTGACCCACCACGCCCAGGGATGGAGCCGGCCAGCGGGCAGGCGCGCGGCCAGCGACCTCCAGGCCGCGGCGTCGCCCAGGGCCGTCCGCGCGGCGGCGGCGTCTCCCGGATCTCCGAGCCAGAGATCGGCTTCTTCCAAGGTTTCTCGAACGGCTGCTGCGGCTTGTGCGCCGGCGGCGCCGCCGGGTGCAGCGTGGTCGCCGTCCTCCACGCGCCCGCCAGGAAAGACCCAGGCCAAGGGGAAAAACCCGCTTCGGGCCGCGCGCCGGACCAGCAGCACCTCGGCCCCGGCATGCCCTGGCCGCAGCACCAGCACCGAGGCCGCGAGGCGCGGCTCTGCCGGGCTCATGCGGGGGACCCTCCCGCCTGTGCCGCGCGCACCAGCGCCGCGAACTGGCCGACCACAACCGGGTCGTACTGGGTCCCCGCGCCGTCCTCCAGGGTGGAGAGCGCCTCTGCGATGGAGCGCCCGGGCCGGCCCGGCCGGTTGGCCCGCAGGGCGTCGTAGACGTCGGCGACCGCGATGATGCGGGTCCACGGGTGCAGGCCGCCCCAGCGCGCCACCGCTGGGTAGCCGCTGAGGTCCAGGCCGAGGTGGTGCTCGAAGGCGACGCGAAGACGCGCCGCGGCGGGGCCGTCGAGACCGGGGAGCGCCATGAGGCGGACGACGGACATGCCGGGGTGCCGCTCGATGGCCGCGCGGTCCTCGGCGCTCAGCGGCCCGGTGCGGTTGCGGACCTCGGGCGGGACGACCGCCATCCCCGCGTCTGCGAGCAGCGCCGCGAGCGCCACGTCGCGCTGCGCGGCGTCGGACAGGCCCAGGCGCCGCCCGATGGCCATCGAGAGGATGGCCATGTGCACGGGGTGCCGCAGCAGGTACGGCACGACCTGACGGGGCGTCGCGAGGGCGAGCGCGCGCGCGGGGCTGCGCTCCAGCTCAGCGTGAAGGGCGTCTGCGACGGCCTTGAGCTCCACCACCAGCGCCGGGGTCGGGCCGTCGTCCAGCAAACGCCCGATGGCGCGGACCCCGCGGAGGTACACCCGCAGGGCCTCGGTGGCGGCGACCCCCGCGGCGGCGGCGTCCACCGCGCCGGCGGGAAGGCCGCGCGGCAGAGGCACCACCGCCGCCACGCCGGCCCGCGCGAGCGCCTCGGCG
>JBEIVK010000442.1:0-3882 GCA_040373935.1 Alphaproteobacteria bacterium | reverse complement strand
GGCCTGCTCGGCCCGCCGGGGCCTCCGGGGCCGCGCCCCGTGCGGGTCATCGTTCTGCCGGGCGGCGATCCGGTCGCCCTCCTCGACATGCTGTCCGCCGAGGTGCCGCAGGCCGAGGTGCTCGTCTCCGACCGCACGCATCTTCGGGAGCGCCGCTTCGCCGGCCGGGCCGCGCCCGTGTCGGACACCCGCGCGCTGCTGCAGCGCCTGGCCGAGCCGGGCGGTGCGCAGGTCATCGTCGCCCACCCCGCAGCCCTCCCCGCGGCAGGCCTGCTCGCGCAGCTTGGCGCCGCGGACGCCCAGGCCCTCGCCGTGGCGGCACCCCCGGCTCCTCTCGCGGCCATCGGCGCGCCGCACACAGAGGCAGCGGCCTTCGCAGGGGTCTTCCTCCTCGCGGCGCCAGCCGCCGCCCTCGCCGGCGCGCTGGATCCCTCCCTCCCGCTGGACACCGCGCTGGCCCTGGCCGCCCGGCGGCTGGCCATCGTGCCGGTCGCCGGGGACCTCGCGCGGGTCGGGCCCGTGTCCTTCGCCCAGTTGTTGCGGGAATCGGACGCCGCGGGCCGCGTGGTCGGCGCCCTCGACGGTCCGGGCCCGCGGCTCAGCGCGCAGGAGGCCGAACGCACCCGCACCGTCGCGGAGGTCCTGCTCTCCGGCGTCCGTCGCGCGCTCGTCGTCCCGGCCGCCCTCGCCGTCGCCCGCCTCGGCTTGGAGGCCAGCGCCGCGCTCGCCCGCCAGTCCGTGGCACGCGCCGCGCTCCCGGCGCGGCCTGCGCTCGCCGGGCCGCTCACGGTCATCGCCGTGCTCGGCCCCGAGGCTGATCCCGCCGAGGCCCACACCGCGTGGGCGGCCGACGCACCCGAGGCCCTCACGCTCATCGTCGCCCAGCCTGGCGCCGCCGACGCAGACCACGCGGAGTACCACGTTCGCGGCGGGCCCAACGCCGGCGCCGCCCTGCACCGCGCCCTCCTCGTGTCGGCGACAGACCTCCTCCTCATCGTGCCGGGCCCGAACGCGCTGGGCGCCGCGCTCTTGCGGGCGTGGCGTCGTGCCCTCGTCGATTGGCCGGACTGCGCCGCCCTCGTGCCCGGCGCCAGCGCGGCCGAGCAGCCGATCGCCGAGGCGATGGACGGCCCCCTCCTCCTGCGCCGAGACGGCTGGGACGCCGTCCATCTTCCGGTTGTCTGCCGCGTCGTCCCGGCAACCGTGCCCGCACGCCCGCTGCCCCCGCTGCCGCGGCCCCTGCCCCCCGCGGCGCCCTTGGCCACCCTCCGTTTCGTCAACCGGACGGATCCGACATGAGCGACACCCCCATTTTCTTCCTGGTCGGCGCCCCCCGCTCGGGCACCACGGCGCTGGCAAACGCGCTGTCGGCCCACCGCGAAGTGCTCTGCCACCATGAGCTGCGGGTGGTGGAGTGGGCGGTAGGGTCGGCCACCCTGGCGGCGACCGGGCGGGCGATCATCCCTGGGCGTCCGAATGACTTTCGTCGGGCGCTGCACGCCGGCGCCCCGCTCCTCCGGCGCTTGCTGGCAGACCGCGGGGCCGCAGAGGGCAAGCGGGTCGTCGGGGAGAAGTACCCACCGGACTCGCTGCGGGTGGGGCATCTCCGGGCCGCCCTGCCCGACGCGCGGTTCATCTTCCTTCTGCGGGATGGGCGCGACGTGGTGTCGAGCGTCCGGTCCACGTCGCTCCAACGCCGGACTTGGCGCCGCGGGGCCCGCCGGTCCACCGTGAGCGAAGCGGCGAGTGACTGGGTGGGGTTCACGCAGGCCGCGGCAGACGGCCTGGCAGACGCCGGCGACCTCGCGCTGACCATTCGCTATGAAGACATCGAAGCGGACCCCTCCGGCGCCGCGTCCCGCCTGGAGGGATTTCTCGGGGTCGGCGCGTGCTCGGATTTTCGCGCTGCGCTGTCCGGGTATCGGAGCCGCCGGACATGGCGAGCGACGCTCACCCCCGAGGAGCAAGCCGAGTTTCGCGCACATCCTGCGGCGGAGGCGCTGCTCGCGCGATTCGGATATCCGCCCACCCCTGCGCCGCTCGCGCCACCGCGGAGCCGAGCCGCGCTCCTCGCAGAGGCCAGCTCGGCGGCCGACGCCGGCCGAGCGGACGCCCCGCTCCTTCTCGGACGCCTGCTGGACCTCTCCCCCCCCGACGACTGCGCCCGAGACGCGGCCCGACGGATGCTGGCCCGGCCGGACTGGCCCGAGTCCGTCTGGGCGGTGATGGTGGTCCAGTCTTGGCGGGATCCCACCTTCTCCAGCGCGGTCCAGTCGTGGGCCGAGGGGCGCGGCCTGCGCCCGGGCGTGTCGATCGCCGCATTGGAGGCTGAATGCGCGCGCTGATGATGGCCACACCGGGCCCACGGGTCTCCGCCGCCATGGCCGTCGCCCGGGCCTCGGGCGTCACCATCGTCGAGGGAGACGTCCTGCATGGCCTCGACGTGATGACCGAGCACCTCGCCGCGGCGACGGCAGACCACAACCGTCCTTGGTTGCCCGCGGCGCCGTGGGTGCCGGAGGCCATCCGGCGAGGGCCCGAAGGCCTTCTTTCGCAGAGCGCGGCCGTCTACCTCAGCCCGTCGCTGGCCCATCGCAGCGCCGAGGTCGCGCACCGGTTCCCCGGCGTGCCCTGCATCGCGCTGGTGGACTGCCCGGCGCTGCCCGCGCTCGCTCGGCCCGACGCGGACGCGATTGCGGCGTGGCTCGCTGCCGCCCGCCAAATCGCCGATGCGGCCCCGCGGGGCCACCTCCACATCGTTCCGCTCACCCGCCTGCATGAACCACCTGTTCTGTCCCCGTGGCTGCGCGCGATCGGCGGCACGCTCGGGCCCGCCACGGTGCAGGCCGTCGCGGCCCTCGCCAAGTCCGTCCCCGCCGGCGACCCCTCCCGACTGCCCGCCGACGTGCGGCACCTCCGCTCCATCCTCGTCGATGGGGCTGCCCCAAGTCCCGCCGCGGTAGGCGCTCCAGGGGAGGCCGCTGCAACCGTCGATGCGGCCGCGGACTCGACGGATGCCGAAGACCGGCGCGCCCGCTGGGCGAGGGCACTGCAGGCGGCGGGGCTGGACCCAGAGGCCGCGGAGGCCATCGCCGGCGCCCGGTTGCTGCGGTGGTACGATGCTTCTACGCCTCCAAAGGACATGACCTGATGCGCGTCACCGCCGTACTGATGGCCTACAACCAAGAGGCTATCGTCCATTCCGCTGCGCAGTCTGTGCTGGCACAGGACTATCCGGAATTGGACGTCGTGTTCTCGGACGACCACTCAACCGACCGCACCTTACAGGTGTTGCAGCGAATCGCAGCCGAGTATCGGGGCCCGCATCGTGTGCGTGTGCGCCAAAACAGCCACAATCTCGTGATGCGCCACATGCCCACGGTAGTGGAAGAACTCGATACGGCACTGGTCATCCAGTTTCATGGCGATGACCTCGCCGTGCCGCATCGGGTGAGCCGAGTGGTCGCCGAGTACAAGCGTACAGGTGCGAGCCTTATCGGCTCTGGAGCAATGCAGATCGACGCGGACGGCAAACCGCTCGGTCGATACCAGACGGGCGCACCATGGCGGTGGACCGGTCCCCTCGACTTCATCCGCGGCGCTTGGGGAGGACACTTCCTGGGAGCAACGCTCTCCTACGAGCCACGCCTGTATCGCGCGCCCTTCCCCGCCCTCGACCCAACGAAGTTGGCGTCCGGGAACGACGTCATCCTCCCCTTCCGGGCAGCACTTCAAGGAGGCCTGGCCTATATTGAAGAGCCGCTCGTTCTCTACCGCCGCCACCCCGGCCAACTGAGCTATGACCTCGCCGACTGGACGCACGGGCGCGCCGCCTTCGATGAGACGGTTGCGGCGCATCACCTGATGTTGCAGTGCCAACGC
>JBEIVK010000511.1:0-3453 GCA_040373935.1 Alphaproteobacteria bacterium | reverse complement strand
CGGGGCGGCGGCGGCGGCCCCGCGCGGGGCCCATCGACGGGGCGCCAGCCGCCCGGGGGCGTAGCGGGGGGCGGCGAGCCCCCTGCCCCCCGTTGAAAAGCCCGCGCTACGGGACGAGGCCGCGGCCTTGGAGGTGGGCGATGACGGCGGCGGCGCAGTCGTCGGGGCTGCGGCCGTCGGTGGGGAGGTGGAGCTCGGGGGCGTCGGGCGGCTCGTAGGGGGCGCTGATGCCGGTGAAGTCGGGGATGAGGCCGGCGCGGGCCTTGGCGTAGAGGCCCTTGGGGTCTCGCGCTTCGCAGACGGCGAGGGGGGTGTCGACGTGGACCTCGATGAAGCGGGGGCCGAGGAGGGCGCGGACGGCGGCGCGGTCTTGGCGGAGGGGGGAGATGAAGGCGGTGAGGCAGAGGACGTTGGCGTCGGCCATGAGGCGGGCGACGTGGCCGACGCGGCGGATGTTCTCGGCGCGGTCTTCGGCGGAGAAGCCGAGGTCGGCGCAGAGGCCGTGGCGGACGTTGTCGCCGTCGAGGACGAAGGCGTGGAGGCCGCGCTGGAGGAGGGCGGCCTCGACGCGGGTGGTGATGGTGGACTTGCCGGAGCCGGAGAGGCCGGTGAACCAGACGACGGCGCCGGCTTGGGAGAGGAGGCGGGCGCGCTCGTCCGGGGAGACGAGGGTGTCGTGCCAGACGATGTTGCGGTCGGACATGGGGGAGTTCCGGGGCGATCCCGTGGCGACGGGGGGCGGCCTGCAATAACCCCGGGGGGTCTGCTCTCGCATGGAGTTGCCCATGGCTGCCGTCCACGGTGGGTCCCTCGTGGCCCGCGCGCTCGCCCAGGAAGGCGTGTCGCACCTGTTCACGCTGTGCGGGGGGCACATCCAGCACATCTACGATGGGTGCTTGGACCACGGCATCCGGGTGGTGGACACGCGCCACGAGCAGACGGCGGGGCACGCGGCGGAGGGCTGGGCGCGGGCGACGGGCCAGGTGGGCGTGGCGGCGGTGACGGCGGGCCCGGGGGTGACGGACGCGGTGACGGCGGCGGCCAATGCGTTCCGGGGGCAGGTGCCGATGGTGCTCATCGGCGGGCAGGGGCCGAACTTCTTCCGGGAGATGGGCTCGCTGCAAGAGATGGACCACGTGACGCTGCTGCGCAGCATCACGAAGTGGTCGGTGGCGGTGCCGGAGACGCGGCGCATCCCGGACTACATGGCGATGGCCTTCCGCAAGGCGGTGACGGGCGTGCCGGGGCCGGTGTTCCTGGAGATGCCGCTCGACGTGCTGATGAACATGGAAGAGGAGGCCACGCTGGACTTCCCGCGGGACTACCGGCCGACGCACGTCCCCTCGGCAGACCCGGACGGCATCGCGCAGGCGGCGGCGCTGCTGGAGAAGGCGGAGCGGCCGGTGTGCATCGTGGGGACGCAGTGGTTCTGGAGCCCGAAGCGCGCGGCCCTGCACGAGCTGCTCTCGGCCTATGAGCTGCCGTGCTTCCTGAACGGCGGGGCGCGCGGGGCGCTGTCGCCGGAGAGCCCGCACTTCTTCCGGCTGTGCCGCACGGCGGCCTTGGCCGAGGCGGACGTGGTGCTCATCTTCGGGACGCCGTGGGACTTCCGGCTGGGCTACGGGCAGCAGGCGGCATCGGACGCGAAGGTCATCCAGGTGGACCTGGACCCGCAGGTCATCGGGCACAACCGCGGCGCGGCGGTCGGGCTGCACGCGGACAGCGGGCTGGTGATGGCGGGGCTGGCGGCGGCCGGGCGGCGCCGGGACGGCGGGTGGCTGGCGCGGGTGCGCGCGCTGGAGACGCGGGCCTACGACAAGATGCGCGGGGAGATGGCGTCGGACGCCTCGCCCGTGAACCCGCTGCGCTTCAGCAAGGAGCTGGCGGACTTCCTGCCCAAGGACACGACGGTCGTGTGCGACGGCGGAGACATCGTGGGCACCGCCGCCAAGCTGGTGGATGTCCACGCCCCCGGCCACTGGATGGACCCGGGGCCGCTGGGCACGCTGGGCGTCGGGCCGGGTTTTGCGATGGCGGCCAAGCTCGCGCGGCCGGACAGCCCGGTGGTCATCCTGTACGGGGACGGCAGCTTCGGCCTGCACGGGATGGAGTTCGAGGCGATGGTGCGCCAGGGCATCCCGGTGGTGGGGGTGGTGGGCAACGACGCGTGCTGGACGCAGATCCGCCGCGGGCAGGTGGAGATCTTCTCCGAGGACCGCGCGCCGGCCACCAACCTCGCCTTCACGCGCTACGACCGCGTGGTGGAGGCGCTGGGCGGGCACGGCGAGTACGTGGAGGACCCGGCGCAGATGCGGCCGGCGCTGGAGCGGGCCTTCGCGTCGGGCAAGGCCGCGCTGGTGAACGTGAAGATCGGCAAGAGCGAGTTCCGGAAGGGCGCCATCAGCGTGTGAGCGGAGGCCGGCGTGGACATCGAAGCCATCGCGTTGGGGGCGCGCATCGTGGGGCGGCGGCCAGAGCTGCGCGCGGTGCGGGCCTGCCTGCTGGCCGGGCGGCACGTGCTGCTCGAAGGGCCGGTGGGCGTGGGCAAGACGGCGCTGGCGCGCGCGGTGGCCGAGGGGCTGGGGCGCGGCTGGGTGCGGGTGGACGGCGACGGCCGCTACACGGAGGCCAAGCTGGTCGGGCACTTCGACCCGCCGGGCGTGCTGGAGAAGGGCTACCTGCCCGAGCTGTTCGTGGCGGGGCCGCTGGTGGCGGCGATGCGGGCGGGGGCGGTGCTGTTCGTCAACGAGCTGAACCGCATGCCCGAGGGCGTGCAGAACGTCCTGCTGCCGGCGCTGGACGAGGGCGTGGTGCAGGTGCCGCACCTCGGCGCGGTGCGGGCGGCGGGCTTCGCGGTCATCGCCACGCAGAACCCGGCGGAGTTCGTGGCGACGGGGCAGCTCTCGGAGGCGCTGCTGGACCGCTTCGAGCTGGTGCGGCTGGGCCACCCGGGCGAGGACGACGAGCGGCGCATCGTGGTGCAAGAGGCGCGGCGGGCGCCGGGGCCGGAGCTGGTGGCGCAAGCGGTGGCGCTGGTGCGGGCGACGCGCACGGACCCGCGGGTGCGGCGCGGGGCGAGCGTGCGGGCGGCCATCGCCATCGCCGACCTCGCGACGGCGCTGGACGGAGACGTGGGGGCGGCGGCGGCCCTGGCCTTGCCAACGCGCATCGAGCTGGCCGAGGGCCGCGGGGGGAGCTTCGCGGTGCTGCTGGAGGAGCTGCTAAAAAAAGCCCGTCCGGGGGCGAGCCACCCGCCGTCGTCTTGAACGTCGACGCGGAGCTGGTCCCCGGGCCGTCCCAAGAAGGGGTGGGCGTCGGCATCGCCGTGGCCGCGCCGGCCGCGCCGGAGTCCTTGCCGGACGGGTGGGAGGCGGCGACGCAGTTCCACAAGCTGAAGCGCACGCTGCCGCGGCACCTGCGCGCCGAGGTGGAGGACCGCGCGGTGGCCGCCAT
>JBEIVK010000924.1:0-1699 GCA_040373935.1 Alphaproteobacteria bacterium | reverse complement strand
GATAGACCGCCGCGGCAGCCGTCATCTCCGGCGGGGCGGCCGCGGGGGTGGGCGCGCCCTCGGGGGGGGGCGCGGCCTCGGGGGTGGGCGCGACCTCGGGGGTGGGCGCGGCGCCGTCTGGCGCGGGGGCCGCGGCGTCGGCGCCCAGGAGATCGCCGATCAGCGCGTCGTCGGCCGCGCCGGGGGCAGGCGGCGCGGCGGGAGCTGCCGGGGCCTCAGCGGGCGCGGCGTCTGCACCGAGGAGATCGCCGATCAGCGCGTCGTCGGCCGCGCCGGGGGCAGGCGGCGCCGGGGCGGCGGCGGGCGCGGCGTCTGCGCCGAGGAGATCGCCGATCAGGGCGTCGTCGGTGCCGGCGCCGGGCTGCGGTGTGGCCTCTGCGGCGGGGGCGGGCGCCGGCTCCTCGGCCTTGACACGGAGGTGGATCGCGTAGCCCGGCCAGATCGACTCCCCGACGGAGATGAGCTGCCCGGACGCCTCTTGGGCCATCCAGTGCAGCGCAGTGCCGCCGAGCAGCACCAGCACGGGGATCGTGGACAGCCAGCGGCGAACCGGCCCTTCAGGCGAGGAGTCGTGCACGGCGGTGCTCCGGGCGTGGCGCTAAGGCTTGGCGGCGAGCTGCTCCAGCAGCTTCACGACCGTCGCGTCGTAGGAGCCGCCGGCGACCAGCTTGTTGCGGGTGTCCGAGAGGAGCTTTTTGTAGCGGACCGCGTCTTCGCCGGCGATCTTCATCCACAAGTCTGCCTTCACGCCCGCGGCCGCCTTGTTGATGGTGGCGAGCACGGCGTCGAACTGCGTGACGGACCACGTCCGGCTTTGCTGGCCGAAGCCGGCCGGGAAGTCCGCCGGGCGGATGAGCACCTGGTAGGTGAGCTGCGCGAGCGGGAAGTCGACCACACCGCCCTTCGCGCCCACGCCCTTGTAGAGCTCCAGCGGATTGAACGCCGCCGCCGGGGCATAGGCCACGTCGCAGGACCCGTTGTTGAACTTGGACGCGAAGGTGCCCACGTCCGCCGAGATCGGGCTCGCGCCGACCACACCCACCATGGTCTTCGCGGCGTTGTCAAAGCTCATCGTGCAGATGCGCTTGCCGGCGAGGGCGCTCGCGTTGGACACCGCGCGGTCGTTCACGAAGAGCACGATGGCGCCGGCCGGGAAGATGCCCGCGGTCTCGAACTCGCCCGACACCATGAGGGACGCGGCCTTCTCCTGGGCCAGCACCGTGACGGCCTTCTTCAGGGTGGCGTAGTCGGGGATGAGCCCGAGCGCCTCGACGCTGTAGGTCTTCCGGTTGAACTGCTGCACGCGAACGCCCGTGATGAGCGCGGCGTCGCACTGCTTGTTGCGGAAGTCCGCCGCGGCCACGGCCTCGTCCGTGTAGGGCTTGAGCGTGAAGTTGACGCCCCAGCCCGTCGCGGCCGCCTGGTAGCGCTTGGCGTTCTGGAAGGCGTCGCCCGAGGCGCCGCCCGGGTCGTACACGCAGAGGGTCTTGTTGACCGCGGCCTCGGCGCGGGGCGCGAAGGCGGCGACCACCCCGAGGGCCAGGGCGGCGACGGTGCGGCGGAAGGAAGGGGCGAAGCTCATTTGGACTCCGTAGGGGAAGCGGCCGGCGCCGGGGCGTCGGCGGGCGGCGCGTCGGTGCCGGGAAGCAACGCGTCGAGGAGGTCGTCCCATCCCTCGCCGGCGGGCGCGGCGGCCGCG
>JBEIVK010000208.1:0-6400 GCA_040373935.1 Alphaproteobacteria bacterium | reverse complement strand
GCCCCTTCCCGCCCTCCTCATCACCGGCGGCGAGCAAGACGTCTGGCCCGATCCCACCTTCACGATCGTGGATTTCGTCGCCGCCACCGACACGCTGCAGGCCCGCCGCGCGGCCGACGGCCTCGCCTCCGTCCGCTGCGACCACGGGCGCGGCCACACGCTCACCAACGCCGCCTGGGACCTGTCCCTCGCCTGGATCACCGGCCATCGCTTCGGCGCGCCGAGCCCCGGGGAAGACGCCCGCGCGCTGGGCGACGACGCCGATTGGTGCGCGCTCGTGCCGGCCAGCGCCGGCTGAGGACGCCCCGCCCGGCTGGCATGGCAGGAGATCAGAGGGCAGGGGAAACCAAGGTTTCCCCCGCAACGCCCCCTTCCTTTACCGCCCTCGCTCGGGTGCCGCGGCGCCGGGTGACGGCCACCGCCAGCGGGTAGAACAGCTCGCAGAGGCGCGTTGCGCGCACGTAGGCGCGGAAGTCCCCGCGGCTGGCGAGCGCGATGGCCGCGTCCGTCAGCGCGGTGAGCTGGGCCTCCCAGGCGCGCACGGCGGCGGTGGCCGGGCGGGCGCCGGCGCGCAGGCGCAGGCGTGCGTGCACGAGGGCGTGGGCCAAGTCCGCCTCGGCGGGGGTCAGGCCGTCCGGTCGCGCGGGGGGCGTCGCGGGAGAGGGGAGTCGGAGGGTCGACATGGAAGCCTGGGTGCTCCGGCGGGCAGAGGGCGGGCCGAACCCCGCGGGCGCGGGGCGGCGCCTGGGGGTCTGCCCCCAGCGTAGCCGGCGTCAGGCCATACGTCATCAACCGTAGAGGAATATCCCGTATCCTGGCCGGGCGGATCACCCTCCGCCCAGGAAGCGCGGCAGAGGCATCACGCAGAACCCCTGGGCCGAGGCGTCTTCCCAGGTGATGCGGTACACCTCCAGCCCGCGGACCGAGGCCCCCGTGTCCAAGGAGTAGCCGCAGCCCGAGTAGCCGGGCTTGTGGCCGCGCAAGGCGTCCGCATCGCCCGGGGTGCACGCCACGACCCCCGCCTTGTCTTGGCCCGGCGTCGCGCCGTCCACGGGCCGGCACATCCAGGCGCTGCGCACGTCGAAGACGGTGACCTTCCAGTCTTTTCGCAGGGCCGCGCGCGGGTTGCGGCGGGCCACGCCGAGGGCCTGGAGCACGCGCCCCGGCTCCCGGCCGTGCTCGTTCATCCAGGTCCGGAGGTCCGACACCCGCACAACCTCCAGCGTGGTGCCCGCGCGGACGGTGCGCCCCACCGGCGCGACCCACGCGACCTGAACGGCGTCCGGCGTCTGGCTCAGCGGCTGGCAGGCCTGGGCGCGGGCGGTGGGAAGCGCGGCGAGCAGCGCGGCGGCGAAGGCGGCGAACATCGGGGCTCCGGGATCAGGAGAGCGGGTCCCCGCCTTGGCGGCGGAGCGACTCGGCGAGGGCGCGATGGGCGGGATCGCCCACCAGGGACACCGACGGCGCGGGCGGGGCCTCCTTGAAGAAACGCTCCCGAAGCGCCATCAGACGGCCCTGGGCGTCGGTCGCGGCGTCGTCGTGGCGGGGGTCCAGCTCTTGGAGGCGCACGAGCGTCTCCCAGGCCTCGACGCAGAGATCCAGGCTGCGCGAGATGCAGAAGAGGTCCACCCCGGCGCGGGAGGCGAGGTCGAGCTGCATGTCGAGCGGATAGCGGCCGCGCACCGCCTTCATCTCCAGGTCGTCGCTGATGGTGACGCCGCCCCAGCCGAGGCGCCCGCGCAGCAGGCCGCGCAAGATGGGCTCGGACATCGTGGCGGGCACCGACTCGTCGTACGCGGGGAACACGACGTGGCTCGTCATCACCATGCCCACGCCGGCCTGCACGGCGGCGGCGAAGGGAGGCAGCTCGGTGCGCTCGATCTCGGGGCGGTCCCGCTCGACCGTGGGCAAGTCGAGGTGGCTGTCCACGGAGGTGTCCCCGTGGCCCGGGAAGTGCTTGGCGCAGCACACCAGCCCGCGGGCCTGCGCCGCCTCGACGAAGGCGGCGACGTGCCGAACGACCTGCCCCGGGTCTGGGCCGAAGCTGCGGTCCCCGATCACCGGGTTCTTCGGGTTGCTGTCAACGTCGGCGCAGGGCGCGAAGTTGAGGTTGAAGCCGAGGGCGCGCACCTCGTCGGCCAGGGCGCGGGCGAACTGCGCCGTGGTGGGGAGGTGGTCGATGTTGCCGAGCGCACGCAGCGTGGGCCAGCGAGTCGCCTTCACGCGTTGCACGCGGCCGCCCTCCTGGTCCACCGAGAGCAGGGGCGGCAAGCTCGCCGGCAGGAGCGCGGCCAGCTCGCGGTTGAGCTCGCGCACCTGGGCCGGCTCCTCGACGTTGCGGGCGAACAGGATGAAGCCCGCCGGCGCCGCCTCGCGCACGAAGCGAACGAACTCGGGCGCCGGGCTCGTGCCGTCGAAGCCGACGAGCAGGCGCTGGCCGGCGCGCCGCTTGCGGAGCGCGAGGCTGGTCATCTCGCCGATGGCCCCCGCCTCACGCATGGGCGCCGTCGCCCTTCGGGTGCTCGGCCAGCTCGATGAGCACGCCGCCGGCAGACTTTGGGTGAATCCACGCGACCCGTGTGCCGTGGGCGCCGGGCGTCGGGGTGTCCGAGAGGAAGCGGTAGCCCTTGGCCTGGAGCCGGGCCATGTCGGCGTCCAGATCGTCGGTTTCGAAGCAGAGATGGTGCAGGCCGCCGCCGCGCTGCTCGAGGGAGCGGGCGACGGGGCCGCCGCCGTCGAGCGGGTGGATCAGCTCGATGCGGGTGGCGGGCACCGGCAGGAAGGCGGTGCGCGTCTGGGCGGAGACAACGTCTTCGGTGCCGGCGAGCGGCAGGCCGATGTCCTCGCAGAAGCGGCGGAGAGCGGCGTCCCAATCGGGCACCGCGACAGCGATGTGGTCGAGGCGGGTGATCATGGGCCCCCGCTAACCGGGGAACATCCGGGTCGCCTCGGGGGTCCGGGTCGCCTCGGAGGCCGGTCATGGTTAGGCGCTCCGGGCTTCGTGGAGGATCCATGCGTTCTGCTCTGTTCATGGTCGCGGCTCTCTCGTTGGTCGCTTGCAAGAAGGACAAGGCTCCGGCCAAGGGCGGCGGCGCGGCGGCCAAGCCCACCGTCACCATCGCCGCTCCGGTCATCGCGGGCGGCGTCAACTTCGCCACCGCCAAGGCGGCCATCGAGTCGCTCGAGCCCCGGCTCGTGAAGTGCTACGCGGACGGGCTGGCGGGCAACCCCAAGCTCGGCGGCACCATGAAGGTGAAGTTCGGCATCGAGGGCAACGGCAACCTCTCCGAGATCTCCGCGGACCACGGCCCGGAGCTGGCGTCCATCTACCCCTGCGTGGCCGATGTCTTCCGCGGCGGGTCCATCCCCGACGTCAAGGACAGCGGCACCTCGGCCTCGGTCGAGCTCACCTTCGCCAAGGTCGGCGGCGGCGGCGGCGGCAAGGCCGGTGGCAAGGCCGGCGGCGGCAAGAAGTAGCGCGCCGCCTCGCGGGCGTGGTCGGGCTCCGGGTCACGCCGGGGCCCGGCGTGTTTTTGTGGCCGTGGGTGTGCGCGGGCGGCGTGCTCGTTACAACCCCGCTCCCCACCGAGGTCTCCATGTCCACGTCGACCGCCCTCACCCGCTACCAGGACCGCTACACCGCCAAGAAGGCCCTGTTCGCCTTCATGGGCAGCGAGTTCCGCTTCTTCGCTCCCGATGGCGGCCTTGCCTTCTTCGTGAAGCAGAAGGCCTTTAAGCTCAAGGAGGAGATCACCGTCTTCGGCGACGAGGCCCAGAAGCAGGCGATGCTGCGCATCAAGGCCCGCGGCATCGGCGACTTCGCCGGCACCTACGACGTGGTGGACGCCGCGACGGGCGAGACGGTGGGGGCGCTCAAGCGGGAGGGCCTGAAGTCTCTGCTGCGCGACGAGTGGACGGTGCTCGACGCCGGGGGCGCGCTCATCGGGAAGATCCAGGAGGACAGCGGCGTCCTGGCCCTCCTGCGCCGCTTCATCAAGCTCATCCCGCAGCGCTTCGCGGTCACCGTCGGGGGCGAGCCGGCCGGGGACATCCAGCAGCGCTTCAACCCCTTCGCCCTGGTGTATGACGTCGACTTCTCGAAGGACACGGGCGGCCGGTTGGACCGCCGCCTCGCCGTCGCCGCCGTGACGCTGCTGCTCGCGATCGAAGGGCGTCAGCAGTAGTCGCCGTCCCCGGGTGGGCGATGCCTTCCCGCGTGGCGAGGCCTTGGTGTATAGTCCACGGGGCCCGTCCTTGGGGCTGGGAGGAGTGGCGGATGCGCGTCTCGATGGTGCTGGTCTCTGGGCTGTTCGTGGGTCTTCTTGGCTGCACCGACAAGGGTGGCGACACGGGCGGGGAGGGCGACGGCGACGGCACCGCCCTGGTCGGCGATGCCGCCAACGGCGCGACGATCTACGCCTCCACCTGCGCGAGCTGTCACGGCGTCGATGGCGTGGGCGGCGCCTCGGGCCCGTCGCTCGTGGCGTACGTCCCGGCGCTTCCGACGCCGACCTCACCGGCATCGTCGACAACGGCAAGGGCTCGATGCCGGACATGGGCCTGAGCGCGCAAGAGGTGGCCGACGTGGTGGCCTACCTGCGCGAGACCTTCGGCGGCTGAGGCCCCGCGGGCTCACTCCCGCTCGACGGTGACGTCCGGGCGGGCCAGCCGCAGCGGCCACACGAACTCGCCCTCCCGCCCGTGCGGGAGGCGGGACACCCGCACCGTGGCGCCCTGCGGCAGCGTGGCGGCCTGCTCCAACGCGGTGCGGCGCATGCGCGTCGCGTCGTCGGTGCTCGCCTCGTCGAACAGGGCGCGGGCGTCAAAGGCGGGGGACTGGACGGGGGCGATGCGCGGGACGACCGCCTCCGGGTCGCGGTTGGCGCGCTCGACGGCGACCTGCGTCACCAACGCGGCCGCCGGCCACAGCAGCAGCGCCTCCACACCGCGGGGCAGCCAGGCGCCCACCCACGGCAAGCAGGCCCAGGCCGCGGCGAGGGCATAGCGCGGCTCCAAGCGGGACCCGGCGAGCGCGGCGGCCCCGAGCAGCGCGGCGACCGGAAACACGACGGCAGCCCGGACGGCGGCGGGGGCAGCCCGTGCGCGGCGGGGCCAAAGCGCGCCGAGCACCGCCGCCGCGAGCAGCGGGAGCCCGGTCCAGGCCGGGAGCGCCGCCAAGGCCTCGACCCCCCCTTCGACGAGGCGCCCGGCCGCGGGCGCGTCGGCGGGCAGGGCATCGTGGTTCGCCACCCACCAGGAGCCGAGCAGGCCGCCGCCCATGCGCGGCGCGACGAGCGGCTGCAGCGGGCCGCTCCAGGCGAGCGGCAGGGTGAGGGCCGCGCCGAGCAGGCCCCAGGGCGTCGCGCCAAGCAGCGCGAGGGCGGGGAGCGCGACCGGCTTGACGAACACGCAGAGCCCCGCGAGCGCCCCGCCGACCACGCCGCCGCTGGCCCCGCGGGTGGCCAGCGCGCAGCCGGCGGTGGCGACGGCCAGGGCTGGCGCGTCCCCGGCGGAGAGGGCGCCCGTGTACACCGCGAACGGGAAAAACACCGCGAGCCAGCCGCCGCCGCCGCCGAGCCCCACCGCGCGGCCCCAGGCCCACAGCGCGGCGCACGCGAGCGGGCCGCACACCAGGGAGAGCGCCCGCGCCGTGCCGCTGAGCCGGATGAGCCACGGGTGGCCGGGGTAGACGTGGCCGCCGAGCACGGCGGCCGCCTCGGCCCCCGTACCGTCCGGCCCGAACGGCGCGCCTTCGCCGAGCGCATGGGCGGCGCCGAGCCGGGTGGCGGCGGCGGCGGCGAGCAGCACGCCAAGCTCCACCCAGGGACGGGCCTGCACGGCGGCGGCGGGCTGCGGGTGTGCGCTCATCGGGAAAATCCGAGGTGGGGAACCGCACGGAGGCGGAGGCGGTGCACGAGGCGCTCGCGGTGGGGCCCCGGGACGGTGTAGGCCACCGGCTCCAGCGCGAAGGAGGCGCGTATTCGCCGCGCGCGGTCGTGCAAGCCGCGGCTGGACCACGCCTGGTGGAGCGCCGTCTCGGCCCAGACCGCGCAGTCGGGCGGCGCAGTGGCGAAGGCGACGGTCGCCGGTGGGAGGGGCTGGCCGGGGATCGGCGGCTCGTCGCCCAGCTCCACGCACCCCGCCTGGGGCGCGTCGGGGTGGGGGTGGGCGGGCGGCGTGAGCGACGGCGGACGCGGACCCAGGCCGGCGAGGAGCGCGGCCGACGCGGCCGCGAGGGCGAGGATGGCGAGGGCGCCGAGCCACGGGCGGCGCGCGGCGGCGGCGCCCGCCGGCAGGAGGAGCAGCAGCGCGACCGCGAGGCCGTGCCGATCGCCATAGTCGGGCAGCGCGGCGGCGAAGGCGAGGTGAAGCAGGACGGCCGCGCCGAGGGCGCGCGGCG
>JBEIVK010000259.1:0-5694 GCA_040373935.1 Alphaproteobacteria bacterium | reverse complement strand
CTGGGAGCTGGCCCGGCGGGTGGCCGCCGAAGTGGGGCGGGCGGCGCGGGTCGCGGGGCGCCTCGCGCGCGCCGAGGCCGCCGCAGCCCAGCTCGACCTGGTGCTGCAGCTCACGCACGACGGCATCGTCGGCGGCACCTCAGACAGCGACCTCGTGCTCTGGAGCCCGGCCATCACCCGCATCACCGGCTGGACGGTCGCCGATGTGCGGGCGCGCGGCTGGGCGCCGCTGGTCTACCCAGACCCGGTCGTGCGCGCGCGCCGCCAGGAGTCCATCCGGGCCAACTTCCAAGGCGAGCAATCCATGGATCACCCCGTTTTCCTGACGGGGAGCGACGGCCAGGAGCACGCGTGTGTGGTGCGCACGGGCGTCACCCGGGACGCCGAGGGCCGGCCGGTCGTGGTGGGCGTCTTCAAGGACGTGAGCGCCGAGCAGGACGCCGAGCGCGAGCGGCGGCGCCAGGAGAGCCTCGACACGCTGGGCCGCCTCGCCAGCACGGTCGCGCATGACTTCCGCAACATCATGACGGCCGTCCTCGGCCACGCCGAGCTGCTCGAACTGTCGGCGGACGACCCGGCGGCCGTCCGCGCGCGCGTGCGCTCCGTGCGTCAGGCGGCGGAGCGCGGGGCCGAAGTGGCGGCCCGGCTGCTGGTGTTCGGCGGGGCCCGCCGGGCACGCCCCGCACCGCTGGATCTCGCCGGGGAGGTGGACGCCGCAGCAGACCTCGCCCGGGCGCGCGCGCCGCAGGTGGAGGTGCGGGTGGAGCACGAAGGCGGCGCGGCGGAGTCGGTCTTGGTGGACCGCGCCTCTTGCCGGAGCGCCCTGGACAACCTCCTGGCCAACGCCACGGAGGCCGCCGGCGCTGGCGGCGTCGTGGTGGTCCGCGTGGGGCGGCATCCCGCGCCGCCTTCGCCCTGCTTCGCGGGCCTGCGCCCCGACGCGACGGCCGTCCGGGTGCGCGTCGAGGACAGCGGGCGCGGCTTCTCCGATGACGCGCGGCGCAGGCTGTTCGAGCCGTTCTTCAGCCAGCGGGCCGGCGGGCACGGGCTCGGGCTCGCTGCGGTGCGGTCCTTCGCCGAGGCCGGGGCGTGGACGGTGGATGTGCCGCGCGGCAGCCCCGGGGGCATCGTGGACCTCTTCCTCCCCGCCACGGCGCTTCCCGTGGCCGGGCGCGTGGCGGCGCCCAGGGCGCTTCCCCGGGGAGATGAGCGCGTGTGGCTGCTCGAAGACGACCCGGACATCGCCGAGCTCGTCTGCCAGACCCTCCAGGGGCTCGGGCACGAGGTGCGCGCGTTCACGACGGTCGCGGCCGCGTGCGCGGCGGTCGAGGGGGCGGACTCTCCCGAGGCCCAACCGGACGTGGTGGTGCTGGATCGGCAGCTCCCGGACGGCGACGGCGCGGAGGTCCACCGTGCGCTGCGGCGGCGCGGGCTGCGCACGCCGGTCTTGTACTGCTCGGGCTTGGCGGAGCCACCGCCGCCGGAAGACCGGCGCTCGTCCTTCATCGAAAAGCCCTATTCTCTGCCCGACTTCGTCGACGCGCTGCGCGCGCTCGTCGGCCGGACGGTGCTGCTGCCCGTGCGCTCCCGCGGGGACGAACCGCCGGGCGGCGGCTGAGCCGCATCGCGCAAAGCCGACCCGCCGCCCGACGCTCCCCGGAATCGCAGGAAACGCCAGTGGAGGATGGGGAGCCGCCGGGCGGCGGGTCGGCGAGGCACGAGGATGCGAACGGACGCTCGACAAAGCCTCCCCACCGCGGCCTGGTGCCCGCGAGATTCGCAGGAACGCCAGTTGGAGGACGCGGTCCGGGCCGCGGTGGGAGACGATGTCTCGACACCACCCCGTACGGAATCGGCGCCGCTGGACCTGAGGGGGTGACCGAAAGTTTCTGAAAGATCCGCAGCGGCGCGGCGGACGAGCCGGAGTCACGCCGGCGCGGCGCGCTGACACTGGGGGCAGAACCACGTATTTCGCCCCGCGATCACCCGCGTCTGGATCGCGTCCCCACACCGCGGACAGGGCGCGCCCGCCCGGCCGTACACGCGGAAGGGGTTCTCACCGCCGGCGTGCAGCAGCGTGAGATCTCCCCCCGGATGCGCCGCGAGGGTCCGCTCGACCCACGCATGGACGCCGCGCGCCAAGGCCGCCCATTCCGCAGGGCGGAGCGCGGAGACGGCGGCCGACGGATCGATCCCCGCGTCGAACAGCGCCTCTGACGCCCCGATGTTGCCAATCCCCGCGACATGCGCGCCGTTGAGCAGCAGCGGCTTGATCGGCCCGCGGGCCTGCCCGAAGCGCGCGGCGAACGCGGGACCCGAGAGCGGCACGGGCCACGGCTCAGGGCCGAGCGCCAGGCCGGCCGTCGGGTCCACGCCCCCCGGCAGCACCTCCGCCGTGCCGAGCCGGCGCGGGTCGTCGAAGCGAACCTGCCCGCCGGGCCACGCCCACACGAGCCGCGGAGCACGCCCCGGCGCGTCCCCGGTGAGCAGGCGGCCCGTCATCCGAGGGTGAAGCCGCAACACCTGCGCGCCGATGGGCAGCAGGAGCACCTTGCCCCGCCGCGCGGCGGGGCCCGCCCGCCCGTGAAGCCCGGCGGCCACCGCGGGGTCCAGCAGGCGCGGATCGACGGAGCTTGGCGGCGGCAGCGACGCGCCGGCGACCGCGTGGTCCCAGGCGGCGCGCATGGACTCGACCTCGGGCAGCTCAGGCAGGGGGACTCCGGGGGGTGACGGATTTTTGGACAGGTGTCCGAGAGCTCGGACAGCGGCCGCGCCGGCCAGAACCGGTGACAGCCGATCCTCGCCTGGCACGCGCCTTGCTATCGTCTCCGACGGGGCGCGCCGCGCGGCGCTGCGGAGGAGCGAAGGATGGGGCGGGCGTGGCGGTACGGGGCCCTGGGCGTGATGGCCTGGGCGATGCTGGGCCCAGCGGGCCGCGCGCCGGGGACGCGCCTGCCCGGCTACGCCAACGTGGACGCGTGGGACACCGTCCAGCTCCGCGGGGTCGTGCAGTGGGCCCTCGCGCGCGGCGAGTGGCCGGGCTCCAGCGCGGCCGTCTACTGGCCGGTGGGCTTCGACATCGGCGGGCTCCTGCCCAACCGTCTGGACCACCTGCTCGCGGCGCCCATCGTGGCCGCGCTTCCCTTCCCGCTTGCCGACACGCTCTTCTGGTGGGTGATCCTGTGGGCCGCCGCGCTGGGCGGGCACGCGCTGGGCCGGGCGGCGGGCAAGCGTCCGGGGGCAGGCTGGGCCGGGGCCTGCGTGCTGCTCGGCAGCGAAGCCCTTCTCCGGGAAGCCAATCTCGGGCACGCGCCGCAAGCGCTGGTCGCCGCGGGGGCCTGGGCGCTGGCGGCGGCCCTCCGGCTGCGGGCGGCCCCCGCGGCGCGCCACGCCTGGGCCCTCGGCGGGTGGCTCGCGATCTGCGGGCTCGCCTACTGGTACTTCGCGTTGTTCCTGATGGTGGCGCTGGCGCCGCTTTTGTGGGGAAGGCCGCTGCGCCGCCTCGCGGTGGTCGCCCTGGTGCCCGCCCTTGTGTGGGCGCCCCCGCTCGCCGGGTGGCTCGGCGCAGGCGCAGCTCGGCCCCTGTTGGCGGCGACGCCCACCCCCGACGTGCCGGCGGCCTGGGCCACGCTCGGGCCGGCCCTGGGGTTCGTGGCGATGCACGGTTCCACGCTGGACTTGCTGTGGTCCACGACACCTTGGGACACGACCAACCGCCTCGGCTTCGCGCTGCTGCTCGGTGCAGCCCTCGGCGCGCGCCGCACCGCGGACCACGGCCGGCGCAAAGCGCTGGTCGGCGGCGTCCTGCTCGCGGCGGTGATGGTCCTGGGCCCCGTGCTGCGCGGCCCCGAGGGGCCCGTGGTCGTGGGCGGCGGGGTCCTTCCCCTGCCCTTCGACGCGCTGCGCGCGCTGCACCCGTTGCTCGAGAGGTTGAGCTGGCCGGAGCGCTGGGGTCTGGTCCTGCCGCTCTTGCTGGGCGCCCTGCTGGCCCGCGCGCCGCGTCCGGCCCTCTGGGGCGGCCTCGTGCTGGCCGAAACGCTGCTGCGAAGTGGCAACGCGCCGCTCGCGTACCAAGACGCCGCGGGCTCGGCCTGCCTCGCGCCCCTTGCCGGCGGGGAGGGCGCCGCGCTGGTGCTCCCGTTGCGGCGGGGCGCGCTGGGCGCGGCGCGGGTGGCGTTTCAGCAGCGCCACCTCCGCCGGCCCGTGGTGAACCCGCTGGGACTGCCGCCGGGTCTCTCGGCGCCACCCGCGTGGCTGCGGTGGCTGGAGACAGACCCGGGGATGGCCTTCCTGCGCGCCGTCGAGGACGGCGGGGCGCCGCCGGCACCGGGGGAGTCGGCGCGGCGCGCGCTGGCGGCCCAAGGACTGCACCTGATTGTGGTGGACGCCGATCCCACCGGCCCGCTGACGGAGGGCGGCCTCAACCGGTACCGCGCCACGGTCGGGGCATGGCTCGGCCCGCCCGTGGACTTGGGCTGCGCGCTGGTCTGGGCGGTCGACCCTTCCATTCCGCTGCCCGCCCCGCACCCGGATGGCCGCGGGTGGCGCCGGGCCCGCGCGGCCGCCAGCACGCCGCCGCCGGCGCTCCCCACCTTGATTGAGCCGCTTTTCCAAGCCTCCCAAGCCGGAGAACCCCGATGACCTTCGTCCTCCTCTCGCCCGCGTGGCCACCCGGTGCGATACTCCGGCCCGAAGGGGGGCCGCCGGTGGCGGGCGCGCGTACGCTTCGCTTCTTGGAAGCCCTTGGCCGCGGGGGTTTCGGCGCGGTCTACCTCGCCGAGCTTCACGGGGCGGACGACTTCGTTCAGCGCGTGGCGGTCAAGCTGCTGCACAGCGACGCCGCCCCAGACAGCGAGCTGGCCGCCCGCCAGCGGGACGAGGCTCGGCTGCTCGCCTTGCTCAACCACGACGCCATCGTGAAGGTGACAGACCTGCTGCGCGTGGACGGCCGGCCCGCCGTTGTCATGGAGGTGGTCGAGGGCGTGGACTGCGCGCAGTTGTTGCGCGACGGGCCCCTCCCCGCCCGGGCCGCTGCGCAGGTGGTCGCGCAGGCCGCCTCCGCCCTCGACGCCGCTTGGTCCTCGCCATCGCCGCGCACCGGCGCGCCCCTCCGGGTCATCCACCGCGACGTCAAGCCAGCCAATCTCCTCGTCAGTCGCCACGGCGGCGTCAAGGTCCTCGACTTCGGCATCGCGCGCGCCGAGTTCGACCGCGAGGGCGCGACCCGCTCCGTCCAGTACGGGACAGCCCGCTACATGGCACCCGAACAATGGCTGCAGGGCAACATCGGGCACGGCGTCGACGTGTACGCGCTCGGCGTCACGGCCTGCGAGCTGCTGGGGGGGGCCGCGCTCGCCCGGGCGCCCCTCTCACCGGCCGCGTTCGCCGCGCATGTGGACGCCGCCGTGCGCGCCGCGGTGGGTGCGGCGTGGCCGGAGGCGGTCGCCTTGCGCATGGAGCGTCTGCTGCGCGGGATGTTGGCGATGGGCCCCCATGAGCGTCCGTCCGCCGCCCATGTCGCAGACGAAGCGCTCGCGCTCTCGGAGCTGCTGCCCGGGCCCTCGCTCGGCCGCTGGGCCCCCGAGCGCGTGCCCGCGCTGCTGGAGGCGCGGCGGGCGCGGCTCGCCGGAGAGGCCCTGCCGCCAGATCTGCGCCTGGACGGCGGCTCCGCGACATCCGCCCCCACCGCCGCGG
>JBEIVK010000913.1:0-1735 GCA_040373935.1 Alphaproteobacteria bacterium | reverse complement strand
CGGCCAGCGATCGAATGGGCGCTGCTGCTCGACGATGCGGCGCCCGGCGAGGTGCACGCTGCGCGGCGCAGCGTGGATGCGCTGGTTTCGCGGGGGGACACGGCGCAGGCGGACGTCGTGGCGGAGATGGTTGCGCCGCTGCTCCTCGCCGCGGGGCAGGCGCAGGCGGCGATCGAGGTGGCCCTGCCGGCCGCGCGGCGCCGTGCGGCGGCGCGTCGGGAGCACCTCCGGCCCCTGGCCCGATGGCGCGAGGGAGCCGCGTGGGAGACGCTGCGCGGCGCGCTGCAATCCGCGTGCGCCGCGAGCGGAGACCCGGGCCGTGGCTTCGCGGCGCTGATGGACCACCACCGGCAGCGGATCGCCGAGCTACGAGCCTTGGCGCTCCTCTCCCCCCGGCGGCGCGCACGTGTCCAGGCCGCGCTGAGGTCCGCCAGCCCCGCGGTCGGGGAGATCGAGGCGGCGCTGCGCGTGCGGGGGGGCGCGGTTTCGCCGCCGTGGGAGGGGGCGGACACGGCGCGCTTGGCGGGGGCCCTGCCCGCGGGCGCCGCGTTCGTGGCCGCCACCGTGGCGACGGAGGACCTGCTGTTCTACCGGGTGGATTCCGCGTCGGGCCTTCGACTCTTTCGCGTTCCCGCTGCCGCGGCTCCGGTCGCTGCGCTCACCGCCCAGCTCGCATCGGCCCGGGCGACGGGAGCGCGCGCGCAGGCCGCGAGCGCCGTTCAGGGCCTCGCGGCGCTGCTGCGGCCGGTCCTCGGCGCGCTGCTCGAGGGCGTCGGGCTGCTCCACTGGCTGCCGGACGGCCCGCTCTGGGCGGTCCCCGTGGGTGCCCTGCCCGACCCAGCCCAGCCCTTTCGCGCGGTCGCGCGGCGGGTGATCGTCGTCCACGTCGACGGCCCCGACCGCCTCCAGGCAGCCGTCCCGGCGCCACTCGGCGCGCGCCGCCTGTCCTTGGCCGATGCGGCGGGGGACCTGCCGGGCGCGCGCCAGGAAGCGGATCGGCTGGCGCGGTGGGTCCCCGGGCTCCGGTGCGCGGTGGGTGAGGATGCTTCGGTGGACGCTGTTCGGGGCGCGTCGCGGTTGGACTTGCTCCACCTCGCCGTGCACGGAGCGGTGGACCATGGGCATCCGCTGCTCTCGGCGGTGCAACTCGCGCCGGCCGGCGCTGGCGGGCTGCTCTCGGCGTTGGGCGTCCTCATGGAAGGGGCAGCGCCGCGTCTCGTGTTGCTGCATGGCTGCCACACCAGCGCGTCCGTGGAGGCGGCGGCGGCCGAGCCGGTCGAGCTTGGCGCGGTCTGGCTGAGCGCGGGCGCCGAGGCGGTGATTGGCGCGGAGGGGCCCCTGCCGGACAGCGTGGCGCGCGACTTTGTCGGGGGGCTCGCCCCCGCGCTCGGTGCGGGGAAGCCGCTGGGGCAGTGCTTCGCCGCAGGGCTGGACGCGGTCCGCGACGCCCCTGCGGCGTCCTGGTGCGGGCTGCGCCTCTGGGGGGACCCGCGCGTCCGGCTCGCGGACGGCGGCTAAGGCAGGCGGGCCGCCACCCACTCGGGCAGCGGCTCGTCGAGGGCCGCCGTGATGGGCAGGCCGGCGAGGAGCGCCGCTTGGGCGCGCGGGGGCAGGGTGTCAAGCGCTGCTCCCGCGGGCGCCCCGTGGCCCAGCGCCCGGGCCACGAACGCGGCCAGCAGCGGGGCGTCCGGGTGCCCGCAAGGCAGCGCCTCCAAGGCGGCGGCGGCGGCGGCGG